>JAAYAK010000049.1 GCA_012719415.1 Syntrophorhabdus sp. | reverse complement strand
AGTCTCACTGGTCTCGGCCTTAAGCTCTCCACCATCATCATAGGCTATGCCGGAGGGAACCTTCTGGTGACGGCCGTTTTTGCGGCTGTCCTTCTCTGGGTCATCGGCCTTGCCGTCCCTATAACGGCAACGTATATCATCGCCGCCGTCATCGTCGCCCCCGCCTTCACCCAACTGGGCGTACCGGAATACGCCGCCCATATGTTCATATTCTATTATGCCCTTCTCTCCGAGGTGTCTCCGCCGACGGCCCTTTCGCCCTTTGCCGCAGCCGCCATCACGGGTGGTGATCCCTACAAGACGACCTTCATGGCCTGGAAATATGCCCTGCCCGCCTTCCTTCTTCCCTTTGTCTTCACCGTCCTGCCCTCCGGGAGGGCAATACTCCTCCATTTCGAGGGAGTTGGCATTGCAGCGGGTGTCTGGACCATCATAGCGGCCTTTCTCGGGATAGGTATGCTCGCCTCCGGGTGTGCCGGATGGTTCCTGAAGAGATCCACTATCCTTGAACGCGTGATCATTATCGTCGGGGCCCTCGCGTTTGTTTATCCCCACAGGCTTGGAGATGTGGCGGGATTTCTCTGCCTCTTCATCGTGATAGCCATGCAGAAGCTTCGCAAGGACAAAGAGCCGGAGCAGGCCCGGGTTGCCGCCTGAACGGCAGACGCCCCGCCGGCCCCTCCACACAGGCGCAGGTTCGTGATAACAAAAAGGCCAGCTTGCAGAACAAGCTGGCCTTTCTTTTGATCCTCTTTTCCCGTCAGCTACGCTGACTTCTCCATCGCGATGATGGCGGCGCCGAGAGACCCCACGATCTGTGGCTCGACATGTATCTTGAGCTGCGTGCCCAGCGCTGCCTCGAGGGCCTTTACCACGCCGATGTTCTTCGCAACCCCACCCGCCATGATGACATCGTTCTGGATACCACCGAGCCTGTTGATGAGTCCCATCGTCCTGTCGGCGATGGCCTTGTGGATACCGTAAAGGATATCCTCCAGCTCTTCGCCCTCGCTGACGAGGGATATGACCTCTGACTCGGCAAAAACCGTGCAGATACTGCTGATGGTGACGTCCTTCTTGTGTTTCAGCGACAGATCACCGATCCTGTCGAGTTCCACGTTCAGTGCCTTGGCCATGACCTCGATGAACCTTCCGGTCCCGGCGGCACACTTGTCATTCATTTCGAACTCAACGACGCGGCCCTTTTCATCTATCCTGATGACCTTCGTGTCCTGACCGCCGATATCGATGATCGTTCTCGCCTGCGGAAAAAGATGGTTCACGCCTTTCGCTATGCATGTGATCTCCGTGACCGCCTGCTTCGCAAAGGCCGCTCTTTTTCTGCCGCAGCCGGTTGCTACAATATAGGATACATCTGAAGGGCTTTTGCCCGGATAGGCGAGCACTTTCTCAAGTGCCATCTCAGCCGTCTTCTTGGAATCCGCGCCCGTCTGAAGGATGGTATAACCCAATATTCCCTTATCCTTATCGAGAAGCAGAGCTTCAGTTGTGATCGAACCTATATCTATCCCGGCAACTAACATAAGCTTCTCCCCCTTTTTCTTTTGCGCTATTCAAGAGTTGCGATGACCGTATCCGCTTCCACTTCCTGACCGGCCTCAACAAGGATCTCCTTGACGGTTCCGGCTGCCGGAGCAACGATCGGCATTTCCATCTTCATTGCCTCGAGGATCGCGACCTGATCGTCCTCGTTCACCTTGTCGCCGACCTTCACATCAACCTTAACGATCTTTCCTACCATGGGACATGTTACTTCAGTAGCCATAAACTTACCTCCTTCAGGATTGACTCACTCGTTTACTTTCTGTATCCCAGGGCAAACTGGGCGATGATCATCTTCTGGACGTTGGACGTCCCTTCGACGATCTGATAGGACTTGGCGTCTCTCAGGTACCTCTCGACAGGGTACTCGGAGGAGAACCCGTAGGAACCGAAGATCTTCACGGCTTCCGAGGCGCAGAAGTTCGCCGACTCGGCCGCGTAATACTTCGCCATCGAGGTCTCGAGGGTGTTGTTCATTCCCTGGTCCTTCTGCCATGCGCACCTTAAGACGAGAAGCTTTGCCGCCTCATGCTCGACGGACATGCGGCCGATCTGCTCCTGGACCATCTGGAACTGGCCTATCGGCTGGCCGAACTGCTCCCTTTCATTTGCGTACTTGCAGGCTTCTTCGATGCAGCTCTCCGCCACGCCAACGGCCCTTGCCGCTGAGCTCAAGCGGGTGGAGTTCAGCATCGTCATGCAGATGTTGAAACCCTGGCCCAGCTTGCCGAGAAGGGCGCTCTTCGGGATCTTCGCTTCCTCGAAGAATATCTCGCCCGTCGGTGCGCAGTGGAGACCGAGTTTCGTGGTGATCGCTCTCTGGACAACGCCGGGGGTATTGAAATCCATGAAGAAGGCCGACATGCCTTTGTGCTTCGCCGCCTTGTCCGTCATCGCGTACACAACACCACAGCCGCAATAAGGCACGCCAGAGATCCAGGTCTTGGAGCCGTTGAGGATAAAGCCGTCGTCGACCTCCGTCGCCGTCGTCTTCATGCTGGCCACATCCGACCCTGAATTGGGCTCTGTGATGGCAAAGCATCCGCCGCTCGTTCCAGCGATAAGACCGGGAAGGAACTGTTCTTTCTGTGCATCCGTGCCAAACTTCAGGAGAACGTTCTGCGGACCGTTCATCTGAAGGTTGAAGGGAAGACCCCATGACGGGCTGACCCTTGCGACCTCTATTGCCATGAGGGTTGCCGCCATATTGCCTTCTTCCAGTCCCAGGCCGCCGAACTTCTCGGGCGCGAGGCAGGCGAACATGCCCTGATCGCCCATCTTCTTCATGATCTCAGGACGGTATTTATGCTCTTTCTCGTCTTCTTCCATCGTCGGTTTGATATTTTTTACAGCAAAATCGTACGCCATTTTACGCATTGACTCGAGTTCATCAGAAATCTTGAAATCCATATTTTACTCTCCTTTCTTGGCGGTATTTTGTGGGGCAATATTGTGAAACAATTAGCAAACCTATCTTAGCAAAAGCACTTTTCGCCTGTCAAGCTAATTCTGATGAATATAATAAACGTTTACCAATGATTTACGGCGGTTAACGACGGCGTGACCCGCCTTCCCCCGAAAGGTCGATCTCCCCGAAAGACAGCGGGAATCCTTGCATAAGCCCCTGGGCTTTTATATAATTAGTCTACCTCTATGGCAAGAAGAAAGGCATGATCCTCAACACGACAGGATACGTTGACCGCGGTCTTCACGTGACAGGGTTCGCATGGTCGCCCGCCTACCTCCTAGACGGCGACACGCCCATCCTGTTCGAGGCCGGTTTTTACTCCATAGCTCCCCTTTACGTCAGGGACATCCGGAAGGTGACCGGCGCGAAGGACCCGTCCCACCTCTTCCTCACCCATGTCCATTACGATCATTGCGGTGCCGCGGCCTATTTCAAGAGGGCCTTTCCCGGGATAACCATATGCGCCTCGAAGCGGGCAAGCGAGATACTTCGTCGTCCCAACGCGCTTGAGCTGATGACCTCGCTGAGCCGCAACTTCACCCGGCTGGCGGAGGCTTCGCCCGATATCGACACAGACACCATTCTCCACTCGCCATTCGAGCCTTTCACCATAGATCGGATCTTCGAGAACGAGGAGATCTTCACCGTGGACCCATCCCTGCATGTGCAGGTCCTCTTCACGCCCGGGCACACAAGGGACATGCTCAGCTACTACATCCCGGAACGCAGGATCCTCATAGCCACCGAATCGGCGGGTTGCCGCAGCCAGACGGGGCAGATCGTCAGCGAGTTCCTCGTCGACTTCGACGCCTACGTAGGCT
>JAAYAK010000048.1 GCA_012719415.1 Syntrophorhabdus sp. | reverse complement strand
GGATATTTTCTCTGAAAATCCCGCATCAGTTTAAATTCAATTTGTGGAAGATGCTTGAGGTTTATTTTCCATTTCCTACACTGGCGCTCTATAGTGGTGTCTAAAACCCATTCATCCAGAAGTCCCTTAAACAACCATTCGTTTTTCGGTAAATCTCTTACATGTTCTATGAATTCATTCCATGATACGTTTTCTGTCTTAATTTCATACCCCATCCGACACCCCCTAAAACATACAAAGCTTTATCCTTCTCTCAGGTTTGGAATAATAAATTCGTCCATAATGTCTTTTAGCTTATTAGAATCTCGTTCTGATGCATGGAAAATCAACTTTTCGCAACACGGATATATTCTAAATGTTAAAATAAAATCATTTGAAGCTTTATAATTGACTTCCACATTTGTAACCTGTTTTGATATGGGTTTTATATTTAATGTTATTTCATTGTTCGTACCATTTTCTTGGTTATTATCTTTGTGCCGGTCGAATTTCACCATATGTTGCTTGGTAAAAAAATACAGACCCTTACATTCATTCCCATCCTTTTCGTCTATAATGAGAAACAAATCATCTGGTTTTTCATGCAATACTAATTCATAATACTTTTTGCATAAACGCATCCTATCTTTTATTTCTTCTTCTTTTCCTTTTCCTTTTATCGGATAGAATTCAATTTTTAAATCTATATCGAGTTTCTTATTCATAATATCCCCCTGTTACTTTTATAATGGTTTAATCAAAAGCACTTCTCAGCATATTATTAATCAATGCCGAATAGTTTGCAAATAAGTAAAAAAAACTACACCACAAACTATTTTGCGTTAATTACCAATTGAAACTATGCGTTATTGTAAAATAACAAAAATATTGATTTCATGAAGCAACCGTGAAGAACTTTAAACGTAAAAAGATCCATTGATGACTTGATCTCCATCGAGCCCACAAAACCATCGGCACCAAACCTTTTGCTTAGCACAATGAAGCCTCAGGTTTCTCGGATGGGTTCCTGTATGGCTTTCGGGTGCCGGAGTCAGGTGATCCATTTTCGTCTGATGTTCATGAGGCTTACCGCAAAAAGGCCCACGCAGAACACTCCGAGGAGGGACAGGTCGAGGGTGAAGGGCATGGAGTGTCCGCCATGCACGGCTCCGTGCAGCACATCCACCCCGTAGGTGAGGGGCAGGACATACGAGAGGGGCTTCAGAAAGACCGGCAGCTTCTCGATGGGAAAGAAAAGCCCGCAGAGGAAAACCATGGGGAAACGAAAGAAATTCGAGAAGGTCTGCGCCTCAAACACCTCGCTGACGGAAACGGCGATGAAAAGCCCGAGGAAGGTGGAGGCCACGGCGATCATGAAAACAGCGGGGATGAAAAGGCCCCAGGAGACCCGGGACAGATCGGTGAGAAAAGCCGCCATGGCGACGGGTATAAAGGCGTTGGCCACGCCGAAAAGGATGGCCCCGCTCGTCTTCGCCAGCATAAGGAGCTCAAGTGGTATCGGCGCCAGCAGGAGCCGCTCGAAGGAACGGTTCTTCTTTTCGAAGGTCACCGTAACCGATAACATCGATGTCGTACCGAAGAGAATGGAAAGGGCTGCCACGCCGGGGAGCAGGGCCATTATCCCTTCCAGGCCGGTGCCGGACTTGATGAAGAACATTCCCGTCCACGCAAGGGGAAAGATGAGCCCCCAGCTGACGTTCGGCGGTTTCAGGTAATAGGTCCGCATGTCCTTGACCAGAATGTTCCAGAAGGCGATCCAGAGTTTCACTGTCCTCCTCCCGCCTTTTCCTTCTCTTTGCGCATGGCGTCAACCTCGACACCGGTGATCTGTACAAAGACGTCCTCGAGTGATGGCCGCATCCTCCTCGCCTCGGTGACCTCGGCGCCGTTATCCTCCAGGAAACGGACCAAGGGACCCACGGGAACGGGCTCGCCGGCCTCCACCCGGATCGATCCCTGACCCCGGGTCGTGAATTCGAGACCGGGGAAGGACTCCATGAGCCTCTCTCGTATATTGTCGGGAATACTCGCGCAGGAGACATGCACCACATGTTTTTCCCTGACGGGCTGGATCAGGCGTTCGACCGTATCGGTCCGGACGATGTGGCCGGATACGATGAAGGCGACCCTGTCGCAGAGCCGCTCGGCCTCCTCGATATAGTGTGTGGTCAAAAAGACCGTGGTTCCGGCCCGGTGGAGATCGGCGATGAGTTGGCGCAGTTGGCGCGCGCCGGCCACATCGATCCCCGTGGTGGGTTCGTCGAGAAAAAGGATCTCCGGCCGGTGAATGATCCCGGCGGCGATCGCCAGCTTACGCTTCATTCCCCGGGAATAGCCGCCGAATTTGCGCTTTGCGGCCTGCGAGAGACCGAACCTGTCCAAGAGTTCCGTCGAGCGGGACCGGCGCTCGGCCTTATCAAGGCCATACAGGGCGGCACAGAAGCAGAGATTCTCGAACCCGGTGAGTTCGGGGTAGAGATTACTCTCGTCGGGAACGACACCGATGAGGTGCTGGGCCGCCCGTGGTCTACCCGTGCAATCGATATCGCCGATCCGGATAGATCCCGAATCGGGACGGGCGAGACCGGTGAGCATGTTGATGGTCGTCGTCTTGCCGGCACCGTTGGGGCCGAGAAATCCGAAAAGCTCGCCCCGGCGCACGACGAAAGACAGACCTGAGACGGCTTCGACCTCCGCGAAGCGTTTCTTCAGGCCCTCAACAACGATGGCATCATCCATTTCCTGGCCCTGCGCGGGCAGACCCCGGTACTCTCGGGACCTTGAAACGCCCGGCACTCATCCCCTTCTCCCCTGTTCCCTGTTTTCTCTCTTTCCTGATGCCCGATTCACAACTTCGAGGAAAGAAAATCGTCCATTTTCTTCCTGTCAGTCGCAACATCGACAGGCACATGCTCGTTATTGAACAGGACATTCGTCGAGCTTCTGAAACCATATGGTATGGCCTCAACCGAATCCGTCGTGTATATCTTGAGCTCTATCCTGTCGCCGTACTTCGCCTTCATTTCCTCGGCTACGCCTATAGCCTTCCTGCAGGACATTCAAGAAGGGTTTCCGCTGTGAAAAACAAGAAGCTCTGGCATGTGTTGCACCTCCTTCTGTTCAACTCGTGCGATCATGGCGCAGGAGCCCCGGCACTGAAACTCGGCACCGGACTGCCTCCCGCCCGTTTTATCGGGTCATTATATCACGCCGCCGTCACTTGGAACCATATAAGACAGGTTCAAGGGAAAGAGGCTGTTACGGGTTGTGGGCCGTCACGCGATGTCATGGCATGGCGGGTATACCTCAGCCGGGTTTGCCTTGCGTCAGCTCTACCATTACCGTTTCGCCTTTCGCCCGCAGTTCTCCTCCAGCGGACAAAGTGGTGCTCACGATCACTTTGCGGGTTCCAATCTCCGTGATCCTTCCCCTTATCTCCAGGACCGTTCCCATGGGGGCCGGTTTGAGATAATCCACTTTCAACGATGCGGTGACAAAGCGCGGAGCGGGTCTCGGGTCGTCAGGCGTGTAGTCCTTCTCCCGCATCCTGGCCGCGGTGGCGGAAGCGGCGCCGTGGCAGTCCATCAGCGAGGCAATGAGACCGCCATAGACGTTTCCGGGAAAACCGCCCGAATGATAGGGTTTGGGTGTGTAATGACACACCGTCTCTTCACCGTCCCAGTAGCTCTTGAGCTGCATCCCGTCCTGGTTGAGCCGTCCGCAGCCATAGCAATGGGAATACTCGTCAGGATAATGATCCTGAAATGCCTTTTCCGACATGGCGTCTCCTTTTCCGTCCACCTGCGCTTGCCGCGGCAATGCCTGCTCTCATCCCGGCAACCCCCCTGAAACCGTCGTCGTCTAAAGTCTCTAACCTGGAACCTCTAACCTGGAACCTGGAACCGTTCTTTTGCAGCACGCGGCCGACATGCCGGCGAACTCCTGCGGCCGTGACGCGATGAATGCTTCCAGTCGTTGACGATCGCCCGCCATATCCTCCTCCTTCACCCGTTCAGCGATGGAAAGGAAGAGAAGACGCTTGAAAAAGTCCGACTCGTTGAGACGGTAATGCATCCATTTGCCTTCCCGCCTGTCCTGCACGAGCCCCGCATCCTTGAGGATCTTCAGATGAAAGGAGATCCTCGACTGAGACATATCGACAGCCGCCACGATGTGGCACACACAGAGTTCACCGTTCTCGAGAAGCTTCACTATCCTCAGCCGCGTTTCATCGGACAAAGCCTTGAACACCGACAGAAGATCCTTCATCATTGCCTCCCTTCATATCAATTATTCTAGATATGTGTATAGTACGAATGTCTCGATATGTCAATGCTGTATTTTTCGATACTTCAATCTTTCTTGATATGATTGCCTTGACAGGAGCCCCTGACATGCTCTAGTATGGATGGTATGGAACCTTTGCCTTCCTCTCTCGTCATGCTTGATAACGCGCCTTGCTGAGGCCCGTCGGAAAAGCGGGGTCCGGTGAGGCCCCCTCGTCTTGACCAGTCTTTTGTCACGGGTGTGATCAAGACCGTTGTCGGTCCCGTCCCCCGGGTATCGAAGGTCTTCAGCGCAATGGATCGCATCGGGGCCTTCAAGGCGCGGTGGGGGATCGGGCGGATGCAATACAGGGTCGACGCGGGCCTTTACGCGATAGGGGAGCCGACCGCGCAATCCCCGGTCTTCGTCACCTCCAACTACAAACTCACATTCGATCTGCTCAGACGGGCCATCGCGTCGATAGACGGGTGGATCCTCGTGCTCGATACGCTGGGGATCAACGTGTGGTGTGCCGCAGGGAAAGGCACCTTCGGGACCGACGAACTGGTAGAGCGCATCGAAGCGAGCCATCTTGCCGGTATCGTGAGCCACCGGAGACTCATACTTCCCCAGCTAGGGGGGCCGGGCGTTGCGGGCCACGAGGTGAAGAAGCGCTCCGGCTTTCAGGTTATCTACGGACCCGTTGAGGCTGAAGACATACCTCTATTCCTTGAAAAAGACCTCAAGGCGAACGAGCGGATGAGGACGAAGGGCTTCGGCTTCACGGAAAGGCTGGCGCTTGTCCCGATGGAGGTCGTGCCGGCCGTGAGGTCAGGGCTTCCTGCCGCGGCGGGCCTCTTTGTTCTGTGCTTCCTTCTCGGCGGGTTTTCGCTATCGAGGGCCCTCGAATGGCTTGTGGTCCCTGCCGTGTCCATAGGAGTTTCCATACTCGCGGGCGCGGTGTTCACCCCTGTCTTGCTTCCCTGGCTTCCGGGCCGGGCCTTTTCGGTCAAAGGGCTTGCGATGGGCATCCTGTCGGCCCTTTCCGTCGTAGCTCTTTTTCGCGGCATAAGCATACTGGAAATAATGGCTTTGCTTGTCTCGATCCCCGCCATGTCCTCTTATCTCGCGATGAATTTCACCGGTTCCTCCACGTTCACTTCGCTTTCCGGCGTGAGAAAGGAGATGCGCTTCGCCCTTCCCCTCGAGATCGGGGGCGCGGGGGCAGGCCTCCTGATGTGGATCATCGCCCTTTTGGGAGGATAGAGGGACAAAAATGCAACCCATGGTCTACCTCAAAAACGTTGTGACGCTTACCCACACACCGGAGTTGTGCAATGGCTGCGGCATCTGTCTTTCCGTGTGCCCCCGCCAGGTGCTTGAGCGTCTCAACGGGAAGGTCGGGATCACTAGGCGCGACGCCTGCATCGAGTGCGGCGCCTGCCAGCGCAACTGCCCTCGAGGGGCGGTGACCGTCAAAGCGGGCGTCGGCTGCGCCTCGGCCCTCATCAACCAGATGCTCGGCAGAAAGAAAGCCTGCTGTACTGTCGGCGATTAACGGCCGGCCGCTTCCTCTTTTCGGCGGGCGCTGATGATGGAGGCTGCCGTCACTGCGAGGATGATGATGCGGCTGACGCTCGGATATTCTACGATTTGTTGGATACTATGTACTTTGAGATGATGGGTGTCAAGAACAATGGTTGCGGTATGCACGGTCCCAATCCGACACAATCCTGATCGCGCCCTCCCCCCGGTGGGCGATGTCCGTTACTTCATGGCCCGGACCGCGGGCAGGAACCAGGCGCCCGCCGCCTTCATGTCCGCTATCGCCTGTGCCGCGGTGTCCGGAGCCACGCCCCGGATCAGGTCCTCGATGACGACAACGGAGTAACCGAGGTCAAGGGCGTCCATCACCGTGGCCTTGACACAATAGTCGGTGGCTATGCCGTATACAATGAGGTGCGTCACTCCCAGGGCCTTGAGGATCCCGTCGAGCTCGGTGTTTGCCCCGCCGTCGTCCCGGAAAGCGGAGTAGCTGTCGTAGCTCGGGTCCTGACCCTTCTTGACGAGTTCGTAGAACAGGTTGTTGTCCACCAGCGCGCGGGAGTCCCCGGCCGTCTGGACGCAGTGAGGCGGCCAGAGGACCTGCATCCTGCCGTCGGGCAGCTCGATCACATCGTAGGGCTGAGACCCCGGGTGGTTGGTGTAGAATGAGATGTGGTCGGCCGGATGGTAGTCACGGCTCCCCAGCACCTTGATACCCATGTAGCGGAACCACCGTGTCGCCCACTGCGCGTCGCGCACATAGGCCGCGTCGGCATCGGCGACGGCCAGGGCCCCGCCCTCGACAAAGCAGGGCTGAACATCTATCACGAGCACAGCCCAGTGGGCTCTCGAAGGCAGGTCGTTCCCGTGAGCCCAGAACGGGAAGACCGTCGTCAGGAGAAACAACGAGATCATGAAAAGCTTAGCCATAAACCCCTCCTTGGTTTGTTGTGATAGTGGACCTTATCGTTTCAATTGCGCCGGACGAGGATGCCACCCTCTTTCAAGGGCAAGCGGTGCAGTGCGCCTGGTCAGTTCCGGCAGATGCGTGCCTTGGGAGGTGCAACTGAATGACGGATGCTTCCGGACCGTCGCGGGGATGCAGCGTGATGTCAGGATACCTCTCTCCCGAATGCCAGCCTGCTACCTGCTCATCTAGCAGATGAAGCCGTTCCTGTCAAGGCAGCCATGGGTCGTATGCACTTGAGATCATAAGCGTTATTGAAGTGACGGGGGTGTCCGTGTCGCCTTCGCAGCAGCTTCTCCCGGTCAGGCCGTGGTTACCCCCGCATCGGATCTTTGGTAGAATAGAGATATGCCGGGAGGTGGAATCATGTCTACCAGGTCATTGAGAATATTGTTGGGGATCGCTGCCCTGGTGTCTATCGCGGCCTGCGCCTCGATAGACTGCGCGTATGATGTCAAGGCGCGTCCGGAACCCATTTACCTCGCCGCCGAGGAAGGCGTCTTCTACGGGCAGAACTACACGGCCTGTTTCGTGATAGACGGCGTCGTCCACAAGGAATACATACCCGAATGCGCGTACCGGTATTATTACGACAGGCAAAACCGGCGACGGCCCGCCGCGCCTGCCACCACGTGGCAGTAGGAACGGTGATCCAGGGTACGTTTCCCGCGTCTTTCTCATTCAGTTGCTTCTCATGGCCGCTTGGGGGCCGGAAAAACGCTCTGATCATTTTCGGAAACATTTCAGAATTGACAATGATGCTGCCTGTGGTAACATCGTTTATACCTTTGCGCCAGTGTATCGTCGGCCCCGCAAAATGGGACACATGAAAGACACGTCGAGAACGACCCGCGAATTGCTCGAAGAGATAGCCTCTTTGAAGGAGAGGATCAGGGAACTCGAGCGCCCGCAAGACAGCGACGCGGGCAGGGAGAAGTCTCCGCCGGAGGGCACCGCCGGGCGCAAAGAGTCCGTGGCATCTCCGCAGTCGAACACCGCTCTCGGCGAGGATGGATACCACTGCGGCAGGATCTGGACGTCCCGGGGTATAACGGAGCGCAGGCGCACCGAGGAGGCGCTCAGGGAACCGGAACGCAAGTTTCGGGACCTTGCCGAGAAGTCCATCGTCGGCATCTACGTCCTGAGGCCGGACGGGGTGGTGCGGTACGTCAACGCGCGATGTGCCGAGATATTCGGATACACCGTCGAGGAGGCCATCGACAAACTGAGCATACGTGACGTCATATTCTCCGAAGACCTTCCCCTGGTGAGTGCCAGCATCGGCAAGAGGACCTCGGGAGAGCAGCCGTCACACCATTACGAATTCAGGATAATCACCAGGACCGGGGACATCAGGTACGTCGAGGTCTACAGCTCCTACACCGTGCACGAAGGAAAACCATCCATCATCGGGACCATGCTTGACATCTCGGAGCGCAAGCATGCCGAGAACGCGCTGCTGGCAAGCGAGGAACGGTTCCGCACCTTCTTCAACCTTCCCATCGTGGGTTTCGCGATAACCGGGGCCGACAGCCGGTGGATCCACTTCAACGACAAGCTCTGCGAGATGCTGGGGTATTCCCGCGAAGAACTCGAAAGGACGACCTGGATGCGAATCACACCGCCCGAGGACCTCGCCAGGGAAAGGCCGATTTTCGAAGACGTGGTGAGGGGCGCAAGGAATGTCGCCGGTTTTGATAAAAGATATATAAGAAAGAACGGCGCCCTCGTCGACGCCTCCGTTTCCACCCAGGTGGTCCGGACCCCTGACGGCTCCGTCGCCTATTTTGCCTCCATCATCCAGGACATCACGGCCCAGAAGAAGGCCGAGGGGGAGATCATCAGGGAAAGGGAGAAACTGAGGACGCTCTCGGACAATGCCCCCTTCGGAATGGTCCTCATCGACGAAGACGGCCGTTTCACATACGTCAACGCGAAATTCACGGAACTCTTCGGGTACGGTCTGCCGGACATCCCCGACGGCAGGACCTGGTTCAGGAAGGCCTATCCTGATGCCGAATACCGGCACGCGGTCATCTCGACCTGGCTCGAGGACTTCCGCAATACCGGGCCGACCGAACGGAAACCGAGGGTGTTCACCGTTACGTGCAAGAGCGGGACAAAGAAGATCATCGAGTTCATACCTTCCAGGCTCGCTTCCGGGGATTATCTCATGACCTGCGAGGACATCACCGAACTGGTACGGCTGGAATCCCAACTGCGCCAGGCCCAGAAGATGGAATCCATCGGGACCCTCGCGGGAGGCATCGCCCACGATTTCAACAACATTCTCACAACGCTCATCGGATACGCCTCTCTCATACAGGCGAAAATGGACAGGGGCAATCCCCTGCGGGCCTACGTGGACCAGATTCTCTCGGCGTCCACAAAAGGCGCCGACCTTACCCGGAGTCTCCTGACCTTCAGCAGGCAGCAACCCGTCACGCTTCTCCCCGTGGATATCAATGATGCGATAAGAGAGACGGGGCCATTGCTCAAAAGGCTCCTCACCGAGGATATCCACCTCGGCGTATCGCTCACGCATGAGGATACGGTGGTCATGGCCGACAAGTCACAAATGGACCAGATCCTCTTCAATCTCATCACCAACGCCCGGGATGCCATGCCCGAGGGCGGGACTCTCACCGTGGAAACCGACATAGCCAATGTGGACAGCTGGTTCATCGAGGCCCACGGTTTCGGAGAGCCCGGCCGGTACGTGTTGATAACCGTTTGCGATACGGGAGAGGGCATGAACGAGGCGACACGGGAGAAGATCTTCGATCCCTTCTTCACCACGAAGGATACGGGCAAAGGGACGGGGCTCGGCCTCGCGACCGTCTACGGCATCGTCAAGCAGCACAACGGGTATATCACGGTGTACAGCGAACCCGGAAAGGGAACTGCCTTTCACATCTACATCCCGGCGGCGATGATGAAGGTCGAAACCGTGGTCGACACGGCGGTGCGCACGGAAGGAGGGAAGGAGACGGTCCTCATAGCGGAGGATGATGAAGGAGTGCGGCAGATCATGCGGGAGGCCATCGAGGATCATGGCTACATGACCATAGAGGCGGTGGACGGCCAGGACGCGATAGAGAAGTTCGAGTTGCACCACGACATAGACCTCATCATCCTCGACTCCGTCATGCCAAGAAAGAACGGAAGGGAGGCCTTTGAGAAGATACGCGCCATAAACCCCCGCATCAAGGTCCTTTTCATCAGCGGATACACCAGGGATATCGTCCTCGACAAGGGGATCAAGGACAGGGAGTTCGACTTCATCCCCAAACCGCTCATGCTCGACAGGTTCCTGCAAAAGATCCGCGAGATACTGGACAGAGAGGAGAACGGATGAGACTGCTTGTGATGCTGTTCCTGGCTTCGCTCTTCGCTCTTTCCCCGTTGCTGGCGGCCGAGGTCACGCGGGAGATCCCGGGATCGAACGCGAAGCCCTCGTTCATGCCGGCGGAGAGGGCGAAAGCCATGTTCGAGGACGGGAGCGTCAGGGCCTTCATGTCCGCGGTGGCGAAAGACTTCGGCGGGAAGTGCTCCATTCCGGACCACACAAAGACCGAGGCGGTGATAACACAGCGCGGCAGCGGCGATTTTTCGTCCACCTTCTATGAAGTGACGATCCCCTGCCCGGGGGACAACGGCCTGACTGTGGTGGTGATCACCGCGGAGTTCTCCCCTCCCCTCGGAACCCCCCTCGACCTCATCCTGTCACTGAGATACAGGCGATGATGACGCCGGGATGATCGCCTCACCCGGGTCTTGAAACGTGAAACCTTGACCTTGAAACCTTCTTACTTTCCCAATGCCTTCGCGTAGGCGAACACGGCCTTCACGTAGCTGTCGCAGTGATTGTAGGCATAGACGGCCTGACGGTTCTCTTCAGGTTTGCCCTTTTCCCATCCGTGGCTCCTGAGGTAGTTGGCGACGCTGGCCACGGCATCGCTCATTGTGAAGAGATCGATAGTGCCGTCGGAGTTGCCGTCCACGGCAAACCTCATATACGAAGAGGGGATGAACTGGGAGATGCCGAAGGCGCCGGCCCAGGAACCGCGTATCGAGAAAGGGTCCTTGTTCTGCTCCCTGCACAGGGCAAGGAGTTCGGCAAGCTCCCCGCGCGCCCACTCGGACCGCCGATTCTCGATGACGGCCATCGTCGCGAGGCTGTTGAGGACCGGATAGACACCTGTCGCGGAACCAAAATTCGTTTCCACCCGAAGGATCGCCACTATGATCTCCTTGTCAACGCCGTACTCCTTCTCGGCGCCCATCAACGCGTCCCGGTATGTTGCCAGTATGCTCCTGCCCCGCTTGATCGACCGCTTCGTCAGAAGGCCGAACCTGCGGCTCATATAGTTCATGCCCTTTCCCGTTCGACCAACTATGTGCGGATACAGTTCGAAACGGCTGTCCGAGAATATCTCCTTCAGTTCCTCGCTCGTAAACCCCTGCTTCTCAAGGTCGCCAAAGAGCCTGTTGAGGCCATCCTGGTAGACAGGATCGACCCCGGCGTGAACCGGAAAGGAGACGAGGAGAATAAGACCCGTCAGGGCAGCAAATAACGCTATCCGTGACCCTGTTCTCATTATCGACCCCCCGCAGCGTGTACGCGGGACCAGGGGGATGGCACGGAAAGGACGGCGCGCGTTAATGCTTCCCCCCCGCGATCTTCGTGACCATCGACCTCAGACCCGCGGCATTGTCGCTCTTCACGGACCTCGCGATCAGGATATCCGAGGGGCTGACGGCCCTTCCGTAGTAGGCCCTGTTCAATCCTTCCCTCACCGCCACAACGGCGCCTTCGAGGGAGACACCCCCGTAGAGACCCTTGGACCGGGAAAAACTGATGATATCGGCACTCAGGTTGGCCGTTGCCGCATCGGCACCGGCACCGACGGGTCCGACGGCTATGCCGATGTCGGCGCCGAGCTTTACACTGCTCGACAGAAGGGCCATCACCCCCCGTTGCGTCATCGCGAGAAGGACCACCTCGGACGCATCCCCGCCTATCTGGAGACCAAAGCTTGCCTCGCCGACGGTATAAAAGGCCGGTCCCGTCCAGTCGCCCTTGTTCTTGTCACGGACCAGGAAAACACCGCTGCCGCCGGACGCGCCGAGAATGAAAGCCCCCCTGAGCACCTGGGGCGAAACGAAGATGCCCTGAGCGTCCTTCATGAGACTCCGGAAACCTTCCATTTCCTTCGCTCCCGCGAAGGATTCCAGCGTCATCCGAGCCCTCTCCACAAGCTGCCTGGCCTGCACGCCGTCATCGCAACATCCGGGTAAGGGCCCCGGAAGGAACGAACCGAACGGCGCAAACAAAAAGATACAAAGGACCGCGACACAACAAACCGATAAACGAGAGATCATTTTCCCCACGCAACATCCTCCCCGGCGTCTTCCCGCGACCTTCCGTTGAGCCGCGCCTGACCGCCTTTGCATAAAATGGTAAAGGAATACTTTTTCCTTGTCAATGCCGGGCAAAGCGTTTTATGATTGCCTTATAAATCGGATTCCCGGAAGGGAACGGGTCAATTTCTGCTTCCTGGTATTTGTCTCTTTCTCCTCCCATGTTTCACGGGATAGTCCGTTCGGGACACGCTATCTCGCTTGAAATATGAAACACAGTCCAACCCGAAGGGAGGTATCGGCCATGAACGGCAGCAAGCTGTATGTTGGCAACCTGAACTATTCCGTGACAGGTGAAAGATTGCGGGAGCTGTTCTCAGGGTACGGAGAAGTGGGAGAAGTACGGGTCATTGAGGGAAAGGGTTTCGGATTCGTCGAAATGGCCACGAAGGAAGACGCGGAAAAGGCGAAACAGGCTTTGAACGGGATGGATTTCGAGGGCAGGACATTGAGGATCGACGATGCCCGGCCGCAGAAGGAAAAACCGAGGGGAAGGGGGCCGCGCCGCTATTAGCCGGCGCGTATTGCGGGGACGCGACACAGGGCGGTGAAGGGATATACACGACATACATACGGAGGCTGCAATGTCATCAGCAAAAACAGGCGATACTGTCAGGGTCCATTACACGGGAACCCTTTCGGATGGGACCGTGTTTGATTCGTCGCGGGACCGTGAACCCCTCGAATTCACTATCGGCCAGAGCATGGTCATACCCGGATTCGAGAACGGCATCGTCGGCATGAACGAAGGGGAGTCGAAGGAGATATCCATCCCCGCCGCTGAAGCTTACGGCACGTACAACGAGGACCTCGTCGCCGCGGTGCCCCGCTCGCAGGTACCCCCCGAAATGGAGCTCGCCGTGGGAATGATCCTCCAGGTCCGGTCTCCCGAGGGCGCCCTGGCGCGGGCGATGGTGAGGGAGATCACCGACGCGGAGGTCACCCTCGACCTCAACCACCCCCTGGCCGGCCAGGACCTCATCTTCGCGGTGGAACTGGCAAAAATCGTATAAAACAACTGCGTTAGAACCGTTGGAACCGTTGGAACCGGTCGAAAATTTGGCAGTGAAGAGAAAGTCGTTAACGTTCTAACGGCTCCAACCATTCCAACGGTTCTAACGGTTTCATCTGTCTTCCTTGACTTGCCGGGTAAAATCGGGTTACAAGAACTAAACCGATCACGATGACGACCACGGGGTATGGAGGCTTCGACGATGCGGGCTAAGACCAACGACAGGGTGAAGGTCCACTACAAGGGCTTTCTGAGAGACGGCACCGTCTTCGATTCTTCTCTCGGCAAGGAACCCTTCGTCTTTGTCATAGGCGAAGGTTCCGTCATACCGGGATTCGAAAGGGGCATCGTGGGCATGTGCGCGGGGGATACGAAAACCATCACTCTTCCGCCGGAAGAAGGCTACGGCCCCCACAGGGAGGAACTCTGCGCCGTTGTGGCCAGGTCCCGTATCCCCTCCACGATCAATCTCCGGCAGGGAATGAAGCTCGAGGTCCAGTCATCGAGCGGGACCTCCGCCCAGGCCATCGTTCTCGAGGTGACCGATTCCGATGTCACGCTTGACCTCAACCACCCTCTGGCGGGCAAAGAGCTCCTCTTCGAACTTGAGCTGCTGGAGATAGTGCAGAGCACCAACCAGTGACGGGGTCCCGGCGGGTTGGGAAGTCCTGTCGTTCTCCTTTTGTTCTCCGGGATCCATTCCGTTTGACTGTCATCCGAAGATGTGAGGCATTCCCGGGAGAGATGCAGGAATGACAGCAAAGGCCGTTCGTTTCTTTCAGGCCACAATATGGGACATGAGGCTCGCGGGCCTTCCCTTTCCGAAGGCTGTGCTGGTGCGCGGGGCCCGCATCGTCGTCATGGCCGTGGAGAAGTTCAGGGCCGATCATTGCCAGCGCAACGCCTCGGTCCTCACCTACTACTCGCTGCTCAACATCGTGCCCCTCTTTGCCGTGGTCTTCGCGATCGCCAAGGGATTCGGACTGGAGAAGCTGGTGGTCAGGCAGATCGTCCAGCTTGCCAGGGATGCGAACTGGCAGGTCGATGCAACCGCGAGAATGATCCAGTTCTCCCGTTCACTGCTCTCCCACGCAAAGGGTGAGGTGATCGTCGGCGTGGGCATCGTCATCCTTTTCTGGACCGTCATATCCATACTCAGCAGGATCGAGGACAGCTTCAACACCATATGGGAGGCCAGGCAGTCGCGTACGATCGCGCGCAAGCTTACCGATTACCTGTCCATGATGGTCCTCGGCCCCATCCTCTTCGCTGTCTGGAGCAGCATGAACGTGCTCGTCGTGGGAGAGGCGAGGGGTTTCATGAGCGACGTGAGTTTTATCGGTCCCATCACCCTCTTCCTGATCAAGGTTCTGCCTTATCTTTCCATATGGATGCTCCTCCTCATCCTCTACCTCGTCATGCCCAATACGAGGGTGCCCCTGAGGTCGGCCGTTACCGCCGCCTTCGTTTCCGGCGCCTTCATACAGGCAGCCCAGTGGATCTATATCAGGTTCCAGATCGGCGTATCCACACAGAGCGCAATTTACGGCAGTTTCGCCGCCATCCCCCTCTTTCTCGCATGGCTGCAGGTCAGCTGGATCATCGTCCTTCTCGGGGCGGAAATAGCCAACGCGGCTGAGAACCAGGAGACCTACGGGTTTCATCCCGATTATTCCCGCATCGGTAAGGCCGGGCGCCGCCTGCTCATGCTCAGGATATTCCACCTTCTCGTGAAGCAGTTCGAAGCGGGACAGAAACCCCTCACCACCTGGCAGATCAGTAAGGCGCTCAGGATCCCCGAACGTTTCGCAAGGAGGATCCTTGCGGACCTCGTAGGAGTGGATCTCGTTTCAGAAATAACGAGGGGGCCGCGGAAGGAATCCCATTTTCAGCCGGCACGGGCCATCGCCGACATGACCATCACGCAGGTCTTGAACGCTTACGAAAAGAACGACACCGGGGAACCCGTCCGTGAAGACGACAAACTTGCCCTCTCCCTGAAGACCCTCCTCGAAAGCATGGAAAACTCTCCGGCCAATGTGAAGCTGAAGGAGATATGAAGCGCACACGGGTCTGCCCGAAGGGCAGACCCGTTAGACGCTTTAGCGTCGACCCCTACCCCATCCTTGACAGCTTCAGGGCTGGCACGTAGTATCTAGGTATTGAAGGGTGAACCTCGATGATCGACGAAACTGCCCTTGCGGTGCTAAGGAAAAGGTATCTCATCCGGGATGACGCGGGCAATCCTCTGGAGAACCCGGAAGGTATGTTCCGCCGCGTGGCGGAACACGTCGTTTCCGCCGACAGGGGCCTCGACAGGCAGTCCCGTCAAAGGATCGCCGATGCTTATTTTCACGTGATGAACAACCTGGAGTTCCTGCCCAACTCACCCACCCTCATGAACGCGGGACGGGAACTGGGCCAACTGGCAGCCTGTTTCGTTCTGCCGGTAGAGGATTCCCTGGACTCCATCTTCGAATCCATCAAGGAGACCGCCAGGATCCACCAGAGCGGGGGAGGTACGGGCTTCTCCTTTTCCAAGCTCAGACCCGCGGGCGACGTCGTGAGATCGACGATGGGAGCCGCCAGCGGACCCGTCTCGTTCATCAGGGTCTTCAACATGGCCACGGAGGTCATCAAGCAGGGCGGCACCAGGCGGGGCGCCAACATGGGGATCCTCCGCGTCGACCACCCCGACATCGAGGGGTTCGTGGCCATCAAGAACGATCCCGCGGAGCTCACCAATTTTAACCTCTCCGTGGCCGTAACGGACGCTTTCATGACAGCTTGCCGGGAGGACGGCACATTCGCCCTCGTCAATCCCCGCAACGGCCGTGAGGTGCGAAGGGTCCGGGCGCTCCCCCTGCTCGACCTCATCGCGCGCTGTGCGTGGCAGTCGGGTGAGCCGGGGCTCGTTTTCCTCGACACTATCAACAGGGCGAATCCCACACCGCAGGCGGGCGCCATAGAGGCCACGAACCCCTGCGGAGAACAACCCCTCCTGCCTTACGAATCCTGCTGCCTCGGCTCCATCAATCTCGTGAAGTTCGTGAGCGGCGGAGATATAGACCGGGAAAGGCTGGCGAGGCTCGTGCACCTTGCGGTGCGCTTCCTCGATGACGTCATCGACGCAAGCAAGTATCCCCTGGCGATGATCGAAGACATCTCGAAGGCGAACAGGAAGATCGGCCTCGGCGTGATGGGCTTCGCCCACATGCTCATCGCCCTCGGCATCCCCTATGATTCCGGGGATGCCCTGAAGATCGCCGGTGACATCATGGGCTTCATACAGGAAGAGTCGAAGAAGGCCTCCCGGGAGCTGGCAGGTGAGCGTGGTGTCTTTCCCAACTACAGGGGAAGCAAATGGGAAGGCAAAGACCTTCCGCAACGCAACGCCACGACGACGACCGTCGCGCCGACGGGCACGCTGAGCATCATCGCCGGCACATCGAGCGGGATCGAGCCCATCTACGACATCGAGTATTCACGGATCATCTTCGGCGGTCTTAAGGTCCACGTCGTGGACCCCCTGTACGGGAAGATGAGGGACACCGTGGACCCTACCCGCCTCAAAGGGCTCTTCAGGAAGGCCCACGAGGTGAACCCCGACTGGCACCTCGCGGTCCAGAAGGCCTTTCAGGACCATGTGGACAACGCCGTCTCGAAGACCATCAACCTCCCCGCTGACACGACACCTGAACAGGTACGCTCCATCTTCCTCAACGCCCACGCCATGGGCCTCAAGGGCATCACCGTCTTCCGGGACACCAGCAGAGACACCCAGGTCCTCTCCTGCAAGTGCTGACGGGTCTGCCCTTCGGGCACACGGGTCAGCGTCGACTCGTTTGCCCGAAGTGCAGACCCATAAGCGCGCTTGCGCCCCCCTGTGCTATACTTACTCTAGAAGGCGGTTACCATGCAACTGGGAAGGTCATGGGCAGGAAGATCGCTGAAAAAGGAGGTCAGACGCCATGCTGAAACCTACGAAGATCCTGGTACCCACCGATTTTTCAGGTTACTCTGACGCCGCTCTCAAACAGGCTGCCGACATAGCGGAGGAATACGGGGCCGAGTTGCACGTTCTCCACGTTGTGGAACCAAGGATACACTCCATGTACGAATACGAGTTTGCGGGAAAAAAGGCGTCGCCCGAAGGCGTCAGGAGCCTTGAGACCAGGCTCGTTAAATCGGCGGAAGGCAGAATGCTCCATTACGTGGAACAGATAGGATCGGGGAGAAGGATCAAGCTCTTCCCCAAGGTTCTGAAAGGTCAGCCTGTAACAGAAATACTCAAGTTCCAGAAGGACAGGGGCATCGACCTCATCGTCATCTCCTCCCTGGGCCACGGCGGCCTGGCCGAGTATTTCACGGGCTCGGTGGCCCGCAACGTGCTGAAAGGCGCCACCTGTCCCGTGCTCCTGACAAAGAGCTGAACCGGGTGGCACCGCGCGGGGCGTCTCGCGCCCGGCCCTTGCGACCCCGAAAGGAGGGAGCCATGTTGAAACCAACAAAGATCCTGGTGCCGACGGATTTTTCGGAGTATTCCGATAAGGCCCTCCAGCAGGGCATTGACATTGCCCGGCAATACAATGCTGAGGTGTACCTCTTCCATGTCATACCCATGGAGTTGACACACGTCGTCGTTGATTACGCCATTCCCATGGAGGCGATAGAGAACTTCGAGAAACAGCAGGTGGACACCGCGATGGAGAACATGAAAACTCAACTGGCCAAGTTCCCCAAGGCCGGAGAGGTGCAGGTCTTCATGGAGATCGGGAAGGGTGTCGCCTATGAGGAGATCCTCAGGGAGGAAAAGAAGAAAGGCATCGACCTCATTGTCATCGCCTCCCTGGGAAGAACGGGACTCGCGAAATACTTCATAGGCTCCGTATCCAGAAACGTCCTCAGACACGCCGAATGCCCGGTGCTGCTGACCAAGTAACGAGAGAACGGCTGAAACCGCTTGAACAGCTTGAGCCGCTTGAACGGTCAAGAACCGAAAATGAGGATATACCTTCCTGAAAGACAAATCTTTTCATCTTGAACCCTCAGGCGGTTCAGGCAACCCAGGTTATTCTCTTGCCTTTTTTTAACGTTCAAGCGGCTCAAGCGGTTCAAGCGGTTTCAGCCATCTTTTTTATGTATTCTCCCCCTCGCCAGTGACGCAAAGATACCGAGGAAGGACAGGAGGGAGAAGATGAAGAAGGTTGTCTTTGTGCTTTGCAGGAATTGTCCGTAGTATTGCTCTGTTATCTGGATTCTCCCCATGAAGAGCATGAAGACGAACATGACGATGCCCATGCTGAGCGTCTGCCCGATGACGCGCATCGTCGCCATGGTGCCCGAGGCGACGCCATAGAACTTCTTGTCCACGGAGCTCATGATGGCGTTCGTGTTCGGAGAGACAAAAAGGGCGAAACCGAACCCCAGGAAGAGAAGATTGAGGACAACGAGCCAGGTATGTGTGGCTTCACCAAGGAAACCGAAAAGAAGAAGGGCGATCATGAGGGAGACCATCCCCATGGAGGACACGACGCGGGGTTCCACGCGGTCCGACAACCTTCCCGTAAACGTCGACAGGACGGCCTGCATGAGCGGCTGCGAAACAAGGACAAGGCCTGCCGCCTGGGGGCTGAGCCTCTTGATATACTGCAGGTAGAGACTGATGAGAAAGGTGACGGCGAAGGTGGCGCTGTAGTTGATGAGGGCCGCAAGGTTGGAAAAAAGAAAGACCCTGTTGTTCATGAAAAGTCGAAGTTCGAGAACGGGGTGTTCCACCTTGAGCTCCCATAAGCCGAAAAGAAAAAGCCCCAGGAGACCACCGGAGAAGAAGGAGATCCCCTTCAGCGAGGGAAGAGCGGTGAGGCCGTACATGGCGGCCGTGAAGGCCACGACGTAAAGAACGGAGCCCACGACATCGAAGCTTTCTCCCTCCGCCTCGACCCACTCCTCTTTGATCTTCCAGAGTGTAGTGACAACCACGACGGTACCTATGGCGACATTGGTAAAGAAGAGGCTTCTCCAGCCGAGGAGGTCTGTGAGGACACCCCCGATGAAAGGTCCCGACGAAACACCCACGTAGACAGCCGTCAGAACGATGCCGAGGGCCTTGCCCCGCTCGTTCGAGGGATAGACGGACGCGACGATCGTTACGCCCGTTCCGAATATCATCGAGCTGCCAACGCCCTGAACGACCCTCCAGACGATGAGCTCCGTCCCCGAGGTGGAAAAGCCGGCAAGAAGGGAAGAAAGGTTTATGAAGACCATACCCCAGAGGAAGATCTTCTTCCTCCCGTATATGTCTGAAGCCCTTCCCACCGGGACCAGGAAGGCAGCGGCGGAAAGAAGGTATGCCGTCGCCACCCAGCTCAGCGAGATGGCGTCCATCGAGAAGTGCGTCCCTATCCGCGGCAAGGCCACGGTGACGGAGGAAGCGGTGAAAGGCCCGAGGAAGGAGCTCATCACCGCGGCAAGGAGGGTGTTTCTCTTGAGGCTTGCCCTGGCGTCCATAGGATTCTGTCGACCTGACGACAGCCCACTATACCACAGAAGACCCCTACAGGGAGAACCTTTTCGTCCGCAGGGCCGCCCGCTCCCTGCACAAGAAAGAGTGTCGGTATCGTCACGTATCGGGGCGCACGGAATACCATTTGCCTTGCCAGAAGACACCGCCTCCACAGACGATCATGGACCACGACGGGAAAAAGAGTTGACTTTTCGCTGATTTTTCGCTAAGTTTGCGTTCGAAACAAACACACAACCTGTTGAGAAAGGGGTTAGCAACCATGGGCAAAGGTGACAAAAGAACCAAGAGAGGGAAGATCTTCGCTGGCTCGTCCGGAAAAACGCGTCCCAAGGGAAAGAAGTCCAAAACGACGGAAAAAACCGAGAAATAACCTCAACCAGGGGCGGTCGGCCCCTCATCGCATCCCGACGATGCCTCCAAAGTCCTTTACGATCCCCCTCGCGAGATCGGCAAGAGAGTTGCTCATCGCGGCTTCCGTGCCCGCGTCCCCGGGCTCCCCGAGGGGCGTCGAAAAAGCAACATCCTTTTCCGTGATCGGAGATGTACCGCCCGGGCCGTAGAGGATCCACCTCGCCCGCGTTTCCAGAACGCCGGGCCTCGAGACCTCGAACACCCGAAGGTCCACCGCTATCCGGTAGTCGGCATTCCTGCCCCGCGGATCGGGAACCACTTCGATCCCGTAAGGGACGAGAAGGCGCCTTACGTTCTCCGCGACAACCGCCGGGATCTGCCACTCCAGCACGCTCGCCCTCCGGTCCGCCGACGAGATGTTCGCCGGGTTCATCGTGGTATCCATGATCGTGGCGGCACGGGTGATGTAGCCGGGAACATCCGTGGGGCCCACGGCCACGACAAGCCTTTTCCCCTGCGTCACCACGTAAGGTCCGGGGGGCATTGGCAACGGGACCAGCCCGGGATACCCCGGCCCCGTCGCCACGGAGACGGCGCAGCCGGCTGACAGCGCGAACACGAGGGCAACCGTGAGCAACTTCGTCCTGATCGTTTCACGTCTCATTCCGGTGACCTCCCTGAGATCCTCCCGTTATGTTCTTCTTTCATCATGTATTCTACATTTTTTCCCCGAACAACGAAAGGAACTCCGACCACGTGAGACCCGCCTTTTATATCTTTGCCAGAGGAGGGAAAATGATATAGAATAGCGGAAAACGTCCCCGGGAATCTCCCGGAAGATCGGCTTCGGGCCGCAGGAGCAAGAGACCATGAATTACGTACTTGCCGTACTTGCTGTCGGGTTTATCGTCCTCATCCACGAAACAGGCCATTTCGTGGCCGCAAAACTCGCAGGGATACCCATCCGGACCTTCTCCATCGGTTTCGGGCCAAGACTGTACGCGTTGCGAAGAGGTGGCACCGAATACCGGTTGTCCCTCATTCCCCTCGGCGGATATGTCATGCCCGATATCGATGATGAAAAGGCGTTCTTCGACCTGCCCGTTCTTCGGCGGGTGGTCCTGGCCGCCGGCGGCCCCGCGGCCAGCTTGGCGCTGCCCTTTTTCTGCTTCGCGCTGTCCGGCGCGCTGCGCTTCGGGCCGGGCTTCGACAGCCTTCTTCTCCAGCCGCTGGAGCAAACGGCGACGGCCTTCATGAAGATCGCGTCCGTCATCCCCCTCCTTTTCACCCACCACGGAGAGCTTTCCGGAATAGCCGGGATCGTCTCCCAGGGGGGACGCTTCATCGGGACCGATGGTCACAACCTCCTGTCCTTCACGGCCCTCATGAGCATCAACCTCGCCGTCCTCAATCTCCTTCCCGTGCCCGTCCTCGACGGCGGAAAGATCGTCATGTACGCCATGGAGAAGCTGAGCCGGAAGGTCGTCAAGCTCCACTACCCCCTCTCCGTAGCCGGCTGGGCCCTCATGCTCGCCCTCATGATCTACGCAACGGTGCTGGATGTGGGGAGGATGACATAAAAACGGTTCAAGGGTTCAAGGGTTCAAGGTAGAAGAAAGACAACAACGTGCGGCTTGAGTGAGTGCCAGGCAACGTCGCCTTTTCTTTTCCTTTGAACCCTTGAACTTTTGAACCCTTGAACAATTATTTAAATTTGTGATGGTCCTTGTTCTTTTCGTAGAGGATCTTCAGACCTTCCAGGGTGAGGAACTCATCGACGACATCGATCGTTTCGGAGCCCTTGTAGATGAGGCTTGAGAGACCGCCCGTCGCGATGACGAGGGGATCGGTCCTGACCTCTTCCTTCATCCGCTTCACTATACCGTCGACGAGGCTCACGTAGCCGTACGTGATGCCGGCCTGCATCGCCTGGACGGTGTTCTTGCTGATGAGCGTCTTCGGCTGGACGAGCTCGACGCGCGGGAGCTTGGATGCCCGTTCGAAGAGGGCATCGAGGGAGATGAGGATGCCCGGCGCTATGGAACCCCCGGCATACTCCCCTTTGGGGGTGATGTAGTCAAAGGTGGTGGCGGTGCCGAAATCGACTATGATAAGCGCCTTCTTGTACTTGTCGTACCCGGCCACGGCGTTGACGATCCTGTCGGCGCCGAGTTCCGTGGCATTCTCGTAAAGTACGGGCATTCCCGTCTTGATGCCGGGCTCTACAACGATGGGCATGATGCCGATATATTTCCTGCACACGATCTCGAAGGGGATGAGAAGCGGCGGGACGACGCAGGACACGATGGCGCTGTGTATCTCGCCGAGGCGTATCTTTTCGATGTACAAAAGGCTGTTGAGGAGGATGGCGTATTCGTCGACGGTCTTGCCCAGGGCCGTGGACAACCTCCAATGATTGAGGAGCTTGCCGTCGTGATAAACGCCAAAAACGATGTTGGTATTCCCGATGTCGATGACAAGTAACATTAGAAGTTCACGTCTCCTGCTAGGATTTTCTTGGTGGTACCGCCTATGTCCAGAAGGATCGCGCCGTCACGGTCAATACCGATCGCCGTCCCGGCGAAGACCTCGCCCATCTGGTTTATCTCGAGGTGCTTCCCGCGGATCCGGGCCCTTTCTTCCCAGATGTCGCAGATGGTCCGGGCACCCTCTTTCTTGAAAAGATCGTAATATCTTTCAAGATTGGACAAAAGGATACCACACACCCTCGACCTTTCATACGTTTTTTTTGTCTCCATGAGCAACGAGGTTGCCGTCGCCCTGATCTCTCCGTCCATGTCCTCGGGGGCCATATTGACGTTGAGGCCTATCCCGATGACGACAAAGCGCACCATGTCCGCCTCGGTGGAGAGCTCGATGAGAGTCCCTGATATCTTCCTTCCCCGCACGAGCACATCGTTGGGCCACTTGAGAGTTGCCGTCACACCCGCGAGTCCCTCGATGGTGTCCGATACTGCAAGTGACGAAAGGAACGTGATGGGGTAGATGATCGACGGGTGGATGGCAGGGCGGAGTATCACCGAGAGGTAGATGTTCTTTCCCATCGGGGAAGACCACCTCCTCCCGAGCCTGCCCTTGCCCCGGTCCTGCGACTCGGCCACTACCGAGACTCCTTCGGCCTCGCCAGCCAGTGCCTGCCTGAAAGCGAGAACGTTCGTCGAATCGAGCCTTTCCTTGTGGATGATCTTCGAACCGATCCTGCCGCCCGATCTGTATCGCTCTATCTCCCAACCGTAGAGTTTGTCGGGGGTGCCGACGAGATGGTAGCCCTTTCCCTTGGATTTGTCGATACCGTATCCATACCGCTCGAGCTGGTTCATGTACTTCCAGACCGCCGTGCGCGAAACACCCAGCCTCCCGGCTATGTGATCGCCAGATATGAACCCGCCGGCTTCGCGCAGATGCCGGAGCACTTCGCTCAAGTTATCCATTTTCGATCCTGTCGTAACGGGAAAAGTACATCGTGAAGGAGGCACGTCCCTGGGATAGAGACCTGATATCGGTTGAGTATCCGAACATGTTCGTGAGGGGAGCGTTCGCATCGACGACGGTATACTTGTCCTTCGTAATGATACTGGCTATATGGCATTTGCGGGAGTTGAGGTCGGAAATGATCTCTCCGAGAAATTCGTTGGGCACCGTCACCGCGAGGGACATGATGGGCACGAGCAACACAGGCCCCGCCTGCTGGCAGGCATCGCGCAGCGCGTCATAGGCCGCCATCTTCAAGGTAAGACGGGCAAACTCGGGGTTGTTGAAGGTGGCGTCGTTGATCTCGACGCGTAGGTCGGTAAGGGGATATCCCTTCAATACCCCTATGTTGAAGGCCTCCGAAATACCCTCTTCCGCGGCGTTGACGAAGGGATAGACGGGGTTGTCCTCGCCGACGCGTGAGATGATGAGATTGCCCTCCCCCCGTGTGTTCGGCGCCACCGTGATAGACACCCAACCCTTGCAGGGAACGTTGTTGATGACCTTCTCGAAGGTGTGCTCGCGGGTCAGGGACCCTTCGATGCTCTCCTTGTACACGACCTGCGGCTTGCCCACGTGGAGATCGATGCCGAATTCCTCCCTGACACGGTGCATGATCACGTCGAGATGGAGCTCTCCCATCCCGGACACAACCGTCTGGTACGCGTCCTCGTCGGTCTTGACGACGAAGGTGGGGTCTTCCTGCGCTATCCTCTGGAGGGCGAGGAGGAGCTTTTCCTGGTCCGCGTTCCTCGCCGCTTCGACGGCGACGGAAATGACGGGCTGATAGACCTCTATGGGTTCGAGAAGGAGGGGCTTCGCCTGCGTAAGGGTGTGTCCCGTCGAGGTCTCCTTGAGTCCCACGATACCCACGATGGCCCCCGTCCTCGCCTCCTCGACGCGGTCCTTATGGTTGGCATGCATCTTGTAGATGCGGGATATCTTCTCCTTCTTCCCCAGGTTGACGTTGTAGACGTCGCCACCCACCTTCATCGATCCCGAGTAGATCCGGATGTAGGTGAGTTTCCTGCCCTCCTCCATGACGATCTTGAAGGCCAGGGCGGCCAGGTCCTCGTCATCGCTCGGCCGGCGCTCCTCGAGCTCCCGGGTCTCGGGATTCTCACCCGTAACGGGGGGCACGTCCAGTGGAGACGGCAGATAACGGATCACGGCGTCGAGCAGCGGCTGGATCCCCTTGTTCCTCAAGGCGGCGCCGCAGAGAACGGGAACGCACGTGAGGCCGATGGTGCCCTTGCGGAGGGCAGCGTAGATCCGGGACGGCTCTATTTCCTTGCCTTCCAGGTAGAGTTCCATCAACTCATCGTCGAAAAGGGAGAGTTTGTCGAAAAGCTTTTCCCGGTAAGAGGCCGCCTTTTCCCTGTATTCCGCGGGGATGGAGATCACCCGGTACGTCGCCCCCAGGTCCTCGTCCTCCCAGGCCATCGCCTGCATGGTGACAAGGTCGACGACGCCGAAGAAACCGTCCTCCCGCCCCAGGGGGATCTGCAAAGGCACGGGGTCCGCTCCGAACTTCTCGACGATCATGTCGATGACACGGAAAAAATCGGACCCTACGCGGTCGAGCTTGTTGACAAAAGCGATCCGGGGGACGCGGTACTTGTCCGCCTGGTGCCACACCGTTTCCGTCTGCGGCTCCACGCCGCCGACACCACAAAAGATGGCCACCATGCCGTCGAGGACCCTCAAGGACCGCTCGACCTCGATGGTAAAATCCACATGGCCCGGGGTATCGATGAGCTGGATCTCGTGGTCCTCCCAGTAGAGGGTGGTCACCGCCGAGGTGATGGTGATGCCGCGTTCCTGTTCCTGGGGCAGGTAATCCATGACGGCGGTGCCCTCGTGGACCTCGCCGATCTTGTGGGTCCGGCCGGTATAGTACAGAATCCGCTCCGTCACCGTCGTCTTTCCGGCGTCGATGTGAGCGGCTATCCCTATGTTCCTGATCCTGGAAAGCCGCGTCTGCTGTTTTTTCATTTTCGCATAAGATATAGACCTAAGACGGCTGAAAAGTCAACAAAGAAGGCTGAAAGCAAAGGGCTTTTGGCGACTTGAAATCGGGCGGCGGAAGGTGTTTACTGTAGGGGACCCTTCAGGGACATATCTCACCACGGAGAGGATGAAAACAATGAATACACCGCACATGCTTTATTCCCGGGACGAGAACGTGGCCGTGCTCACCATCAACCGGCCGGAAGCGAGGGGCGCCTTCAGTCCCGAGATGATCCGGTTGTGGCGCGAGCACCTCGGGGAGGCGCGCCGTGATGACGGCGTCACCGTCATCGTCGTGACGGGCACGGGTGATACCTTCTGTTCCGGGGGTGACATTCGCGACATGGCCGAAGGGAAGCTTAGGTCCTGGGACATGAAACGATTCCTGTGGGAAGGGGTGCACCGGATCATCCTCACCCTGGAAGACATCGACAAGCCCGTTATCGCCGCCATAAACGGGGCCGCCATGGGAGCGGGGATGGATATGGCCATCATGTGTGACCTGAGGGTCTGCTCCGACAGGGCGAAGCTCGGCGAATCGTACATCCAGATGGGCCTTATCCCCGGCGACGGAGGCGCATGGTTCCTGCCGAGGCTCGTCGGTGTCCCGAAGGCGCTGGAACTCCTTCTCACCGCCGACGTGATCGACGCCGACGAGGCACTTTCGCTCGGCATCGTCAACCGCGTGGTCCCTCACGAGGACCTCATGGAGGAGACGATGAAGCTCGCCCGCAGGATCGCCGCGAAGCCGCCGCTCGCGGTACGGATGATGAAGCGGGCCGTCTACCAGGGCACAACGAGCACGCTGAGGTCACACCTCGACTATATCTCGTCGCAGATGTCCCTCCTTTCCGAGACGGCCGACCATGGCGAAGCGGCGCGGGCCTTTCTTGAGAAGAGGAAGCCAGTGTTCAGGGGGAAATAACGGTCGCAGGTCGCAAGGTCTTTTCGCGAGAAAAGACCGTCACAGGTCCCAGGTCTCATGTCACAGGCCAAAAACCGTCGAAGGTCGCCAAAGAAAGGCGGTGGAGGGGGGCCGGTTGTCAATACAGTTGCTGGCCAGTGCGCTTTTCGGGAATTTTTCTGTTTACTCTTCCCGTCATTTATATTATGTATGTGTAGGGCTTGGGCTGGTGTGTCAATAGGGGTTGCAATCCGCCTTCGGGCATATTGATACCAGACAGGGGGTTCATTATGGGTAAGCTCAGCTCAACGTTCGTATTCACCGCAGTCATCGTTTCTCTCGTGTTTCCTCTCTTCGTTTCCTCCCAATCGACGGATGTCGTATACCCCGAAACGAAACAGGTCATCACCATCGTGAAAGAAGCTTCGCAGGAGGTCGAACGAAAGGGAGAGGCGGCCTTCGTGGAGTTTCGGAAGAAAGGGAGCAGATGGCTCCATGACGACACCTATGTGTTTGTCATAGACACACAGGGAAAGGTCATTCTCAACCCCACCCGCCCGGAGCTGGAAGGCAAGAACCAGCTGAATCTCAAGGATGCCGTGGGAAAACCCTTCATCAAGTGGTTCGTCAAGGAAGTGACGGACTACCCCGGCAAGACCGAGGGATGGTCCCACTACGTCTGGTTCAAACCGGGACAGGAGATCCCGTCGTGGAAGACGTCCTTCTTGAGGTACGTCAAAGCGCCTTCGGGAAAGGGATATATCATCGGCAGCGGGCTCTACGAAATGAAGCCCGAGAAGGCCTTCGTCGTCGATATCGTCGATGAGGCCGCGTATATCGTCGGCAAGGAAGGGCGCGGCGCTTTCCCCGTGCTGCGCGACAAGGCCGGGGAGTTCAATTATCTCACCACATATGTTTTCGTCATCGATCCAAAGGGCATCGACCTTGTCAACCCCGCTTTCCCGCAACACGAAGGCAGGAACGTCCTCTCCCTGAAGGACAGCAAGGGAAAACCTTTCATCAGGGACATGATCGCCATGCTCGCGGACAGGAACAGCGGCTGGATCACCTATTCGTGGCCAAAACCAAGGACCACAAAACCATCCGACAAGGAAACCTATGTGAAGAAGGTCAGGAGCGGCAATGAGACCTTCTACGTGGGGTCGGGTATCTATCTCGAGTAGAAGTCTTCGATCATCCTGAAGGCAGGCGAAGAACTTCCTCCGCGGGACGGGGCTCCCGGTACGTTGACGAGAGTGAAGAACCCGCTGGAGGAACAGGATCATCGGTATTCTTTATTGGGATTTGCGCGCAGCGGGTCTGTACCCTTAAGCAACCGGACAAAACACAAAGAAAAAGGGGGTAGCACAATGAATCCAGTTCAACCTGATCCTATGTTTCCCTGGTTCATCTGGTGGTTAATGATCATCGGGCTCTTTCTCATGACCTTTATCGGGACGTGGATAGTCACAAGGAGGTGGGACGAATGAACTCACAATTCCTGCCAATCCCCGAGATCACGGTCACGATGGCCGTCACGTCGTCCATCGGCATCGCGATCCTTCTCGGCGTCTCCATTCTCCTTGGCATTCTCGGGAAGAAGCAATGGAAATCCTTCGACGAATACCTTGTCGGCAAGCGGGACATGGGTCCCGTCGTGACCGGCTGCGCGCTTTCAGCATCATATCTTTCCGGCTGGGCCTTCTGCGGCAGCACGGGCATCGTCTATTCCGTCGGGTTCTCCGGCATGTGGTTCGCCGGCATGTGGAGCCTCATCGGGGTCATTCCCTGTATCTGGGTGGCCTCCGCCAAAACGCGGGAGTTCGCGGTAAAGCTCGGAGCGGCAACCGTGCCGGAGCTCATGGGACGCCGCTATGAGTCGAAAGCCCTGCAGACGGTGGTCAGCATCAGCATGCTCTTCTTCCTCTTCATCTACTCCGTTGGGCAGCTCAAGGCCGCGGGCGGCGTCTGGTACGCGGTGACCGGTTTTCCTCCCGCCCTGTGCCTCTTCCTCGGCGTCTTCATCGCCTGGATCTACATGGTCCTTGGCGGATACGTGGGCACGAACTGGTCCATGGCGTTCCAGGGAGGATTCCTCGGCATCACCGGGGCGCTTGTGGGTATCATCGCCCTCGTGAAATCAGGCGGCTTCTCCGAGATATCGAACCAGATCCTCGCGCAGGACCCGAGGCTTCTCCTTCTTGTGCGGCCCGACCTTCCCGCCACGGGACCGACGGAGTTCTTCTCGAGCTGGGTGGGGCTTCTTTCCATCCCCCTTATCTTCTTCACCATGGCCATCGGTTTCCCCCATAACCTGGGAAGGTTCCTGGGGATGAAGAAGATGAACAAGAAGGAGTTCTGGATCCTCGTCCTCATCGTCTGGGCGATAACGGGCATACCCGTCATGCTCGCCGCGTCGACGAACGGGCTCATCACGAGGATGCTCTTCGGCCCCGAGCTCTTCAAGATAGAGCCCTGGAAGGCCGACCTGGCGGCGCCGCTTCTCACGTACGCCATAGGCGGCATCCCGCTCCAGACACTCTATGTCATGGGCCTTTTCGCGGCGACCCTTTCCACCCTGGCTGGCATGGTCATGATCATGAGCGCCAACGTCACGCGGGACATCATCACCCTCTGGCGTCCCCAGGTCAAGGACAAGACCCTTATCAGGCTCTCCTATTTCCTCATCGCCCTCTTCCTCTTCCTGCCCTTCTACTGGACGTGGAAAAGGCCGCCCGAACTCCTGTCGGTCTTCATGGGCCTCGCCGCGATGGGCCTTGGCGCCATCTTCTTTTTCGTGACGGCCATGTCCTACTACTGGAAGGGAGCGTCGAAGTGGGGCGCCATGGTCACGGTGATCTACGGGACCGTCGCCAGCCTCGTCGGCGGTTATCTCGTCTTCCAGAAAAAGGTGATCGGCATGGGAACCATGGAATGGATACTCCTGATAGGATGCCTCATCCTCTACGTCGGAGTGAGCCTTGTAACGAAGAAACCATCAAAGGAACTGCTCGACCAGCTGTTCGCAAAAGCCAAATAACGGGAAAGCAACAAAAGAGGCCGGAGTCTCCGCCCCGGCCTCTTTTGTTGCACTATCTGAAGAATGACCAATAACAACCTCTGAAAGACCAGAGAAGGGACAATGATCGTTGGAATTTGGTCATTGGTCATTTTCTTCTTATTTGGTTATTGAGATTTGGTTATTCTTTTCTACTCTCCATACGCCAGCTGCTTCAGGAGTTCCATGGCCCGGCGGGCCTCTTCGTCGGTGAGACTTCCAAGGCCACAGCTCGTCGTGAAGAGGATGCTGTCGGTGTCGGGGGTAGTGATTGAGGCGATCTTCTCCACGAAGGTCGCGGCGCGGTCCCGCACCGTGTCGGGTGTCTCCTCCATGACCTCCGGCGATGAAGGGACAATACCGGGCGCGATCCACCCTCCCCTGTCGAGAAAACCCTTCAGGTCTTCGGTAAAGTAGAAGACCGTGTCGAGATAGGCGAAGGCGTCATAATTGACGATGTCGATCTCCGACTGGAAGGGGACGGACCAGTCCGTGTTGCCGCAGACGTGGATGCCGCGGCGGGCGGGCAGGTCTTCCACGACCTCGTTCAGGGAGGCGATGACCTCTTCCCTGGGGATCGATATGTAAGCCGACCCGAAGGAGACCATGTAAGGTTCGTCAAAGAAAATGATGATATCCACGCCGGGATATGCCGCCTGGATGGTCTTTATCATCCACTTCGCCTTCATTCGGAGGGCTTTCTTGATGATGTCGTAGAAAGCGAAATTGTAGATGACGGGTTTGTCCTTCTCGTCCTTCAGGCCGAGACCCATGCTGAAAGGTCCCGTTACCTGGCATTTGATGAACTGAAGGTCGTCCTCTATCTCGCGAAGCCGCTCGAGGAAGCGGTAGAAACCCGGCGCGCATCTTTCCGAGACGGCAAAGGCGCCGATATTGTCATTGGCAACGTTCTCGTAGAACTCCTCTATCCCGTCGGTCCCCTCGGTGTTCACGAAGACGGTGTTCTTCGCCTCATCGCTCACAATGCAGGGCACGCCTTCCAGGAAGGTGGTGTACATGTTCTCCAGCGGGGAGCGCTTCGGCAACTGCGGCCAGAAGGGTATCCCCTTGCAGGTGGAAAAAATGAGATCGATCGTTTGATCGACGCTCGTAAAGGGAAAACTGCCGATACCGGTTATCATTGTCTCCTCGTAAATGGACTTTGCGTTGCTGTCTAGGGAAATTTCTATCACACGTGGCGGGATGAAGTAAAGAGAAGAGAGGTCATGGGTCATGGGTCACACCTGTCCAAAATGGATCTATGGCGACACACATGCTGACCCTGCGGAGCAATCCCGGGAAACAAGAATGACCAATGATCAAATTCCAATGACCAATGAAAAAGATAATGACCAATTCACCAATAACCAATTGAAAGAAAAGGGCAGAACGGACCGCCTCTCCCATCACCTATCACCCACTGCTGTCCAAGATAATCCGTTTCCCAAAATGCGTTCCTTATAAAACAACGGTTTAGGACAGGTAAATCCTCCCTTCCAAAACCAGGTTGTCCTTTCCATGATCATTGCATGTCATTATGC
>JAAYAK010000047.1 GCA_012719415.1 Syntrophorhabdus sp. | reverse complement strand
TGCTCGCTATGGTGGCTATTTCCGTGGCGAAGGTGCTCCTGGGCTGGCGGGTTATGGCGGGAACGAGGTCTATGGCGCTTCGTTCGACGTCTGGGTGGCGGCCGATGCTGCCGAGGAGCTTGACCTCCCGGGCGAGCCAGCGCCTGGCGACGCTCTGGATCTTGCCGGCAACCTCTTCGGGGCCCACTCCGATGGGAAGCCTGTTGACGACGAGATAGGGGTTGAACCCCCATACGGCCTTCATCACCGTCGACAGATACTGGGGGTGCTCCTCCCTGATGGAGGCGACGAGCTCGTTGATGGTCTTCGCGCTCTGCCCGTCTTCGGACATGGTGGACTCGCGGATGCACTTTTCGAGATCGGAGTTCTTCTCTTCGCCTGAGCGCGACTCCATGCCGGTGAGCCTGTTGAGCTTGCGGTACATCGCGGCCTTGAGGAAGTGATAGGCGCCGATATAGGATGCCGAATCCCGGGTGGTCACCACGATGCCGTGGTCGGCCTGGAGAAAGAAGTCAAGAATGTTGTAAGAGGTGTCCCCTCCGAGGTCAAGGACGATGCAATCCGCCTCTATGGCGTTGATGGCCCTGATCAGCTTCATCTTCTTCATGAAGTCTATGTTCGCCGAGCCCAGCTCCGAGCTGTCTCCGCCCACGAGGAGCGGCCCGTGGGGGCTCTGGACCATGACTTCGTCGAGGGACGCGACCCGCTTCTTCAGGAAATCGTTGATGGAACGCTGAAGGATGGAACGGTACCCGAGATAGAGGTGGAGATTGGAACCCCCGAGGTCGAGGTCCACAAGGACCGTTTTGAGCCCCAGTGACGCGAGGTATATCCCGAGGTTCGCCGTGATGACGCTCTTGCCTATCCCGCCCTTCGCGCCTCCCACGGCTATGATCTTGCCATGGGAAAGGACGGCATCGTTCCCCGGGCACGCCCCTTCCAGGTAGTTGACGAGCACCTCGTAGGATTGCTGTATCGCGAGAAAACGGTCCGATGTCACATCCTTGACGGCGGTCCCGATCCTCATGTCAGGATGGTGTACTCTGGCGTTGCGCCGGTAGGCCCTTTTCACCATGTCAACACTGAGGGTATCCAGAAACCGATCGCTCTTCGCGGCCGCCTCGGAAAACAAACAGGCGCAAGCCGCCTTTATTTCCCGCATCTTATCCGTCTCCAGCCTGTTAACCGTCATCTATCACTATCCTCGATCAGGTATTCAGCAACGAGGATTGTTTTGCAATAAGTGTACCAGACAAAAAAAGTTCAAGGGTTCAAGGGAAAGACCCTGAAAGGAGGTGGGCCGTACGGTTGCGGCATCTGCCACCGTTTCTTCTAACTCTTGAACCCTTGAACTCTTGAACTCTTGAACCGCCTCTTACTTGAACCACCGCGGTTCGTCGAAGCGTTCCGTGCTTCTCATTATCCGGCTCGTGTAGTTCATGGCGTATTCGGAACGGAGTTTTTGGGTTATGCGCCGGTAGTCTTCGTTCATCAGGAGCCTGCC
>JAAYAK010000046.1 GCA_012719415.1 Syntrophorhabdus sp. | reverse complement strand
TGGTGAAATACGACAGCGCCCACCTCGACAACGCGGCATCGGAGCTCATCGTCCACTCCGGCCACTCCTGCCAGTCCGAACCGCAAACAATAGAAGAGGTCCGCAGGATCCTCCTGCTCCACATCGGAATACAGTAAGAACCGTTCAAGAGTTCCAGGGTTCGAAAGTTCAAGAGGTAAAGAAGGTTCAAGGGTTCAAAAGTTCAAGAGTTCAAGAGTAAAAGCAAAAGAACAACCGGATGCACGTGTCTTCGGCCTGCACGAATTCCCCCCTTCGCGGTCTTTCCCTTGAACCCTTGAACCCTTGAACCCTTGAACATTTTTCTATCCTTTCACCCTTTCTTTATTCTCCTGCGCACCTTCTTCCAACTCTCCGTTATGAGGAAGCTTTCGTCCATGTTGTCCACCATCGTTACGAACCTCTTGAATGGTGTGGCGAAGGTGAGGGTGTTTGCCGGGACGCAGGGACGGGCGGAGACGTCGAACATGCCGATGACGGACTTGGGCCGGCGGGCGTTCCTTTCCAGGTAAGGGTAGGTGACGATGGTGGAGCAGCCGGCACCGAAGGGACAGAAGACGCCGTTGGGATCGACGCCGTCGTAGTTCGCGAGGGTGAAGAGCCCCGAGAGGACGTCAGGAGTGGCGAAGAAGATGACGACGTCGGGGTTATCGTTCTTATCGATCCCGTCCCAGCGCTTGAAGACGATATAGCGGGCGGGCGCGCTGAATTTGGGCATTTTTTTCATGACCTTTCCCACCAGTTCCGGGGACTTCTTGTATTTTTCTCCCTCGAGTTCTCCGGGTATTCCACAGGACAGGAAGTACTCGAAATTGGGGCGGAGGACCTCGCTGAAGCCGAGGTACTTCCTGCCGCCGCCGCAGCCGATGGAGTCGACGTTGAAAGCGAGAGAACGGCCCCGTGCCGCCCGTGTGATGTCGGCGAGGATGCAGCGATGCTCCTCCAGGCTCTTCGGCCCGTTCACGATGGCGGCGCCGGCCTCGTCATCACTGTAAAAGAAGACCACCGGCAGTGGTGCCTGGGGAAAGTGCTTCTCCCAAAGCCTCACGAATCTCTCCTTGAATTGCATGTCCATAAATGACCTCCTTTTAAGACACAAACGGGTCTGCGCTTCGCGCAAACGGGTCGGCGGTCATGCGCCTAACGAGTGAACGGGTAAAAGACTAAAGAGTAATGATATCTTTTCCCCGTCCGCCCATGTGCCCGTCCGCGTGTTTTCGAATTGATTGTATCATGTTTCTTCCGTTGTCCAAAGTCCTTCTTGAGAATTATGATGCACTCATCTGACACGACACATACCCGCATCAAACAGGTCTTTATCATTCGAGAGAGATCCTCTCCGGGAATGGGTTTCCTGCGCTGTTGTTTGCGGCAGAGCGCGCCCTGCCGACCCTGTGGGTTTTTGGTATGGAACTCGACATGTGGGTATGGTAGGTATAATAATGCTCAGCGGTCCGGCAAGATAGAAAAAACGGTATAAAGGAGCCTCTCATGTCCCAGGTCTACAAAGGCGTTCAATTCATTCCCGGTCAGGACGATTTCATCCCCGATTCCCATGTCTATGTTATTGGAGATCCGGCGTCTGGAGACATCTCTCTGGTGGATGCGGGCCTTACGGGAAAGGGCGCTTACAAGGCTGCTTCCATCACGAAGCTCGGGATCGGGCCTGAGGACGTGAAAAGGGTCATCATGACCCACACACACCTCGATCACATAGGCTGTCTTGCGGAACTCCAGAAGACGTTCCCCGGCGCAGAACTCTGGGTCCACGAATTGGAAGCCGATCTCCTGGAGAAAGGGGATGACCGGGCCGTGTACGGTATGGACATGTTCAAGGGTATGTGCCAGATGCAGTTCAGCCTCGCGCCCGATGCCTTCAGGTTCAAGGTCGACCGCAAGCTCGAAGGCGGCGAGACACTGGAGATAGGCAACATGGTGTGGGAGGTGATACATATACCCGGCCATTCCATGGGAGGCATCGCTCTCTACGAGCCCGTCGGGAAGGTCCTTATCCCCGGGGACGTGGTCTATGCCGATTACGCCATCGGCCGTTTCGACCTTTTCGGCGCGAATCCGGCCCAGCTCAAGGATTCACTGGACAGATTGTCGAAGCTCGACGTCGACATCCTCCTGCCCGGCCACAACCAGATAGTGAAGGGCGTCCCCGCCGGCTACATACGCAAGACCACGAAAATGTGGGAACCATATCTCGTCTAGAGAAGGTTCAAGGGTTCAAAAGTTCAAAGGTTCAAGGGTGAAAGACAAAAAAAGCACCGGATGCCTGCGGTGCACGTGTGCGAATTGCGTTTTTTCTCTTGAACTCTTGAACCTTTGAACTCTTGAACGTTCTTTTACGTCTTGTTATCGTAGACATTCACCTTGATCTTGCCGTCCTCTTCGTAGAAGACAGCGCTCTGGTATTCCGTTGTACAGTCGAAGATGAATGTGCCTATCTTTATCCTGACGTTGGGATAGCAGGTACCCCGCACTTTAACGGTCGGTTGCGCGGCCTTCGTCATCGTCGACTCGATCATTTCTATCCGGCCTCTGTGCTCCTGCAGTTGGTGGTCCAGTTCGTCCGCCGTCGCGAGAAGCCGGCCGTAGAGCATTTCCTTTTCCTCGGGAAGGGAACCGGTCCGGCTCAGCTTCTCAAGAGTGGAGATGTGCTTCCCGATCTCCTCCAGGGTATGTTCCGTATTGCGGGCCGTCTCCTTCAGCTCCTTGAGGAGAGCGACCGTCTTCGGCTCGAACCCCACCGCTACCTGCGTTCTTCCGGCGATCGGGGACCCCAGGGTATTCATGATCGCGAGGTTTTGCGCGGAGAGCTTGCTGCCTATGACGCGCCCCGTGCCGAGGACGACATCGATGGAATCGCCCGCGGAAAGTTCGGAGTTGAGGGCGTCGCCGACGACGATGTTACGTCCCGCTTCCACGGAACAGTTCTCGACGAAGAGCGCCGAGAAATCCCTGCCTGCCTTCATGGTTCCCCTGTCCGCACCCAGCACTCCGCCCTTAATGGAGATGTCCATACCGGCCTCGAGGCAGCAGTCCTCGACGACCCCGTTTATCTCGATGCTTTCCGTCGCCTTGATGGCGAAGCCGGACACGACACTCCCCTCTATCTTTACGCTGCCCTTGAAATCGACGTTGCCGACGGAGTAGTTGATGTCCCCCTTGATGTTGTACACAGGCTCGACGAACACGGACCTTCCCTTCAGGAAGGGCTGCCCGGCAATGGCTGCGGTGACTTCC
>JAAYAK010000045.1 GCA_012719415.1 Syntrophorhabdus sp. | reverse complement strand
GCCGGCCGATGGGACCGGGCTGAAGTAGGCGGGATCGGCCACGGTCACGTGCGCCGTAGGGCCTGACGGCAGGCCCGGTGCCGCCACGTATCCGGCATCCGGGAACGTCACGTTCTCCCCGAGCAGGATCATGCCCGGGTGCCGGATCAGGTCTTCGGGGCCCGGGCGCTCCGGCTCTTTGACAATCACTGGCTTGCTGTACATCGACATATCCCGGGGCTCGACCCAGTGATCGAAGGTATCAAGCCAGTTCGTGCTCTCCCCTCCGGCAGAAGGGGCCGGAGCAGCGATGGAAGCCGTCGGAACGAAGATCACCATAATGAGCGCCAATATCGGTAACATTTTGATCCCCTGCATACCCGATCACCCGGTGTTTACCATTGGTTGAGGGAGAGCTCAGCGTTCTTCTATAAACGATTTATGTGACGCGCGTCTACACGTCGGACCTGACAGATAGGTTTCACGCCCAAAGGCGATGGTTTCAGGCCGGAAACCGGGGGCACGCCGACGATAAAGAATACGGCCCGGGAACCGGATCATTTTCGGCTTCTTCGGGATCTCAGGCCGCCAATCCCTGTGATGGGTCGAATGTCCGGGGTAGTGGCGCCATGATCCGGCGACGCTTCCGGTGTTCATGTACAGGGTGCAAGCGGCCTTGCGCCACGAAGCGAGTAGCTCTGGAGCATAAGGTCCTTTATGGCAGCAGCGTGATCGGGAAGAACGGCCGGCCCGTCCACCCCATAGTAGACGAAGAAGTAATCGTCGTGCTCTGAAGATAGTGGTTTTTCAACAACGACGAAGTACCCGGATGACTCTTCGCTTTCAAACCTCGTTACGGCAATGGAACCAAAGGTCGATCCGCTCTGTGATACATCAGGCTCTTCGGAGAGGATCACCTCAGCGGAAACGACATTCCCCGATGCCCGGAGGTGGCTGCAGAGGTCCGTCTCCGCCTGCAAAAGGTCTGTGTTATCGCCAAAGTACCAGTTGACGACCGTATACCGATCACCCGAGCCGGTGTCGGTATACATCGCATGGCTGCAGTGCCGGGAGAGGGGCGGGAAGAGGGACGGGCACCCTTCTTCGATATCGCCGGACAGGATGATATCCCCACCGATCGTTCTATTTGCGACGACGGAGCCGTTCTCCACATACCCGTACCGGGGCTGGGGGATGTACCATTTTTGCAGGGCTTCGGGGGGAGGATACCCGGGGCCGACTGCGAGGAGGTCAAAGAGGAGGAGGGCACCGAAAGCACCGACGGCTATCAGGAGGAGAATGAATGCGATTTTGCCCGTTATGTCGCGTTTCAGGAACATTATCCGGATCTTCGTTCATAAAGGGGGATGCCAGGGCCTCACCCAAGTTGCTATAGACCGTATCAGTAATGAGTATCGCATGAGATGCATTCCCTCTTCTCCGGTGACCACAGAACACACAACCCTCCCGATCCTGCAGAGCTTGCCACACTTACGGTGCATCCTTCCCGCGATACGTTCGGATGAGATAGTACCCCACCGAGAGCACGATCGCGGCTCCCAAGCCACAACCGAGAAGCACGGGGTCATAGAACACGCTGAACGCACTTCTAGATCCGTGATACGTCGTCGTATCTCCTACTTCGGGCTGCTCGAGCACGAGTTGCCGGGCATTCTCCAGATCTGCCGGCGATGCCTCACCGGTTGTCGGATCGATCTGCACATCTTCACCCGGCTCCGTGGCGGCATGTGCTATACCGTTGCCGGCCAGGATGAAGAGCAGCAGGGCAATGCAGATCAACCTTCCTCGACCAATGGTATTCATGATTCACCTGTCTCCAATCGATGTTCAAATGCCGATTCCGCTATCGACGATGAAGACGTCAACGCTCTTCTATATACCTTTTCTGTGCCGCACATCTACACGTCTGGTCCGTCCGATCGATTTCGAGCCCAAAACAACCGCAATGTGCCCGGAACCGGGGCCGCGCGGGGGAGTTCCCCGCATCTATCAAGAAGTGGCCGGATGGGCCGGATATGAATCGGCCAGATCACGGAGTTTCCCCCGGTCACGCGAAGCGTCCCAGACCCCGCAACCATCCCCCAGCCGCATGAAGGTCATGTTCTCCGGCCGGTCCTCGAGATCCAGAAAGAAGACCGCTTCGTCTGCAACGATCTCCCGTGGCGACCCATCGATGATATAACTCGTCTCGAATGTTGTTGGAACCGGGAAATGCATCGCGACATAGATGCCGCTCCAGGCCGGGAGGATCGTCACACATCCTCCTGCCGCTTTCGGGCGCTTGCGATCTGCCGGAGCGGAACGAGAATCCCGATGACCGGGAGCAGGACGTCGAGCCCGAGCATATATGCCCAGACCTCGATAGTCGGGAAGAACGAGCCGTGCACCTGGAGCAGAACGAAGGAGACGGTGCCGAACCAGGAGAGGATCAGCAGCGGCAGGCAGAAGACGACCACGGCGAGCCAGGCGTACTCCCGCACCGGGATGCTCCCCCCGGTGAAGAACGGCCGAAAGAACCAGACGAAGAGAGCGGCGGTGATGAGGGCCGCGAGAATAGAGATCTCCCATACGATGAAACTGAGCCAGCGGAACGGGACCAGCATGGAGAGGAGAACGATGACGAAGGCAATCAGGGCATACTCTCTGGTCGTGATCCGCCCCCGGTCCCGGCCGGTGAGGCGGGGCCAGGCGTACCAGAGAAAGAGAACAACGGCAAATGTGCCGAGAAGGAAGAGATAGACCGGACCCAGGGAAACTACGG
>JAAYAK010000044.1 GCA_012719415.1 Syntrophorhabdus sp. | reverse complement strand
TTGGTCATTATCTTCTTCCTTGGTCATTGGGATTTGATCATTGGTCATTGTCATTTTTTCACGCTCTGTCATGCACCTTCTGGATCACCATCTTCCGGTTCTTCAGGACCGACGTGTATTTCCTGAGGTCCAGCACGATCACCGTGATGTTGTCCGTGCTGCCCCTGTCGAGGGCCATGCGCGATATCCCTTCCGCGCCTTTCCGCGGGTCCCTCTCCTGCCGTGCCGCGTCAATGACCTCGCCGGGTGACAGAACGTCCCATACCCCGTCGCAGGCGAGGACCGCCACGTCGTTCTCCGAGCCCAGCACCCCCTCCGTTATGCGGGGCTCCGCGCTCACGTAAGGCTTGAGACAGGCATCCCCCAGGGCCCGGCTGATCGCCAGGATACCCTCGACCCTCGGGACACCCAGCAAGACCACGCTTCCGCCGAGGGCTTCGACACGGGACCGCTCCGCCCGGGTGTCTGGTTTGTGGTCCTCGGTGAGGACGGCCGCTCCCTGCCCCGTGCCGATGACAACCCTGGAGTCGCCCGCATTTGCCGCCAGGAAACGTTCTCCGATGAGATACAGCTGGGCGGCGCAGGTCCCCGCCTGCACGCGGCGGCCGACGAGATGAGCATCGACGGCAAGATAGGCCTCGCGAAGGATGTCCGCCTCGTCCCTGCGCTCACCAGGCGGCCGTTCCCGCTCGCGCGACCAGGAGCGAAGGAACCAGGGGGTCAGCATCTGGGCGGCTATCTGCGCGGGTTGCCTGCCCCCGTGCCCGTCATATATCTCGGCGCTGAAGAAAAGCCTGGCGGGGTCCTCGTAGAAGGCATGCTCGTCCTCCATGGTCCGCCTGAAGCCTATCTCCTCACTGATCCCCCGGGGGATATCCATGGGGATATTCTACCCCGGATGCCGTCTTTTTCACAGGGTGAAAAGCCGTCCCGGCGGGGCAAATCAATACTTGCAAAAGCGAATGCTAAAGGTCTATAATAAGTACTTCCATCATGAAATTTGAAGAAGGGTTGAAAAAACTGGAAGATATCGTTAAAACCCTCGATGACGGGAAAATACCCCTTGATGAGGCGTTAGGTCTTTTCAAGGAGGGTCTCGGCCTCACGAAGGAGCTTTCGAGGAGGCTTGACGAGGTCGAGAAGAAGGTGGATATACTGATCAGGAAAGAAGACGGGACGGTGGAAAAGACCCCCTTCCCCGGGGATGACGAATAGTGGACCTGGCAAGCTATCTCCATGACAAGAAAATAGTGGTCGAGAATATGCTCAGGGACATCTGCGCGAGCTTCGTCTCCACTCCCGGCATTCTCAGGAATGCCATGGAATACATGCTTTTCAGCAACGGGAAGAAGATCCGGCCCATTCTTGCGATAGCCGCCTGCGAGGCCAAGGGAAGGAGCGCCGACGACTTCCTCCCCTGCTTCTGCACCCTCGAGATGATCCACACCTACTCCCTCATCCATGATGACCTCCCCTGCGTGGACAATGACGATACCCGGCGCGGCAGGCCGACATGCCACAGGGCCTTCGGTGACGCCGTGGCCATCATGGCCGGTGACGGTCTGCTCACCGAGGCTTTCAGGGTCCTCACGGACCAGCGATTCACGGAAAGGGTAAGTCCAAAGATATCCAAGCAGATCGTGTTCGAGATAGCCCACGCGGCCGGGGCCGAAGGGATGGTCGGCGGTCAGGTGATGGACATAATATACGAGAACAAGGAAGGCACCAGGAACATCCTCCATTACATCCATTCCCACAAGACGGCCGCCATGCTTCGCGCGTCCGTCCGGGTCGGCGCGATCGCGGGCGGCGCCAGGGCGAGGGAGCTCAAGGGCTTCACCCGCTACGGCGATGCCATAGGGCTCGCCTTTCAGATCATGGACGATATCCTCGACGTGGAAGGCGACGAGGAAATGGTTGGCAAGAAGCTGAAAAAGGACGCGAACAAGCAGACCTACGTCAAGCATTACGGTATTCTCGCTTCCAAGTACAAACTGGAGCAACTCGTCGATGAAGCAGTGAGATCGATCGCATTCCTGGGAGATAACGGCCGCATTCTCGAGGACATAGCGCGCTTCATCGGCAACAGGGTTTCGTAATGCTTCTCCAGACAATCAATTCACCCGAGGATCTCAAGAAACTGTCCGTTGCCCAACTCGTCGAGCTCGCCGGCGAGATACGTCCCTTCATCACCGACGTCATATCCCGGACGGGCGGACACCTTGCCTCGAACCTCGGCACCGTCGAGCTTACCATCGCCCTCTACTACGTCTTCAACCCTCCCGAAGACAAGATAGTCTGGGACGTCGGCCATCAGTGCTACACGTGCAAGCTCCTGACGGGCCGGCGGGAGAGCTTCTGCACGATCCGCCAGGACGGGGGGCTCTCCGGTTTCCCCTGCAAGGCGGAAAGCCCCTACGATGTGTTCGACACGGGCCATGCCAGCAATTCCATATCCGTCGCGGCGGGGCTCGCCGAGAGCAAGAGGAAGCTGGGTTCGTCCTCCAGGATCATAGCCGTCATCGGGGACGGCTCGCTGACGGGTGGCATGGCCTTCGAGGCCTTGAACCACGCCGGACACCTCAGAAGCGATATCATTGTCGTCCTCAACGACAACGAGATGTCCATTTCAAAGAACGTCGGGGGACTGGCGAGCCATCTCAACCGGATCATGACGGGAGAGTTCATGAGCAGCGTCCGGGAGGAGCTGAAGAACCGGATGAAGACCATGCCGACCATCTACAAGACGGCGCGGTACCTGGAAGAGACCGTAAAGGGGATCTTCGGGCCGGGGATGATCTTTGAAGAACTCGGCTTCACCTACGTCGGTCCCGTCGACGGCCATAACATGGAACACCTCCTCGAGACAATGAGGAACGTGAGCAGGCTCAAAGGGCCGCTGCTCGTCCACGTCATCACCAGGAAGGGCAAAGGTTACACCCACGCCGAGGACGACCCCGAACGGTTCCATGGCATCTCGACCTTCGAACTCACCACCGGCAACAGCCTTTCCAGGGGAAAGAAGACCTATACCGACGTTTTCGGCGACACGATAGTCGACCTTGCGAAGATGGACGAAAGGGTGGTGGCGATCACGGCCGCCATGGGCCTCGGCACGGGCCTCGACAAGTTCTCCGCCATCTTCCCCGACAGGTTCTACGACATAGGCATCGCCGAGCAGCACGGGGTCACCTTTTCGGCGGCCCTCGCCCTCGGCGGGCTCAAGCCCTTCGTCGCCATCTATTCCACCTTTCTGCAAAGGGCCTACGATCAGATCATCCTCGACGTGTGCCTGCAAAACCTGCCCGTAGTGTTCGCCGTGGACCGCAGCGGGATAGTGGGACAGGACGGGCCCACCCATCACGGAGTCTACGACCTTTCCTATTTCCGCCATATCCCGAACATGGTCCTCATGGCGCCGAAGGACGAGAATGAGCTCAGGCAGATGCTCTATTCCGGGTACCGCTACGCCAGGCCGGTCGCCATCCGCTACCCCCGCGGGGAGGCCCTGGGCGTGCCGATCGAAGATGACTTCCACGAGATACCTTTCGGCACCTGGGAATTGCTCCGCGAAGGCAGGGACATCACCATGATAGCCTGTGGGAACATGGTCGCCACGGCCATGGAGGCCGCGGGCGTGCTCGCAGACGACGGCATAGATGCCGGCGTCGTCAACGGCAGGTTCATTAAACCAATGGACGAGAACCTCCTTGCCGAAGTGGCCGCACGGACAGGGCGCATCCTCACCCTGGAAGAGAACGTGGTCATCGGGGGATTCGGCAGCGGAGTCGGGGAGGCCCTCGCCAGAGTGGGATCGCTCATTCCCTTCAGGTCACTGGGTATCCCCGATGTCTTCGTCACCCACGGCGGTCAGGGAACACTGCGCAAGTCTCTGGGCATCGACCTCGATGGGATAGTGAGAACGGTCCGGACGTGGCTAGGGAAAGAATAGACGTCCTGCTTGCAAAGCGCGCCCTGGCACCGTCGCGGGAAAAGGCCCGGGTGCTGGTCATGGCCGGTGAGGTGTACGTCGACGGTGAGAGGGTCCTGAAGGCGGACCGGAAGGTAGACGAGACCGCCAGTCTCGAGGTCAGGGGAGATCCCATCCCCTATGTGAGTTTCGGCGGCGTCAAGCTCAAGGCCGCCCTCGACACCTTCCGCCTTTCCGTCCACGGCCGGACAGCACTCGATATCGGCTCTTCAACAGGCGGGTTCACCGATTGCCTCCTCAAGGAAGGGGCAAAGAAGGTCTACGCCGTCGATTCCGGGACGCACCAGCTCCATGAGAAGCTCCGGGGCGACGAACGGATAGTCCTCAGGGAGAACTTCAACGCCCGCTACCTGACCGCCTCCGACATCGGTGAAAGGGTCGATATCATCACGATAGACGTGTCATTCATCTCCCTGAAGAAGATCATCCCCGCGGCCGCAGGCGTTCTCGCCAAAGAAGGCAGCATCATTTCCCTCGTCAAGCCGCAGTTCGAAGTGGGGAGATATAATGTGGGCAAGGGCGGCATCGTGAAGGACGCCAGGAGGATCGAGTCCGTGCTCGAGGATATCAGGCAGTTCGGCGGGACACTGGGCCTTGACGCCGTCGGAACCGTAGAGGCCCCCAGGGAAAAAGAGAGAAAGAACAAGGAATACTTCATCCTATGGGAAAGATCGGGCACCCCCGGCAGGTAAAGCTCTTCGCCAGCATCATCTTCAACGGGGACGCGGACCTTGAAGCGGTCCTCGACTCCCTCAACAGGACCATGGGACCCGTTGAAGATAGAACCCCTCCGACCCTTTTTACCCACACGACATACTACAACAGGGAAATGGGCGAAGGACTTATGCGATCCTACGTCCTCTTCTCACCTCTTGTCGACCGGAACGTCCTCCCGGATATCAAGGTATCCACCAATGCCACGGAGGACCTCTTCGCGAAGGAAGGCAGGAGGACCGTGAACATTGACTCTGGATATATCGCTCTGGAACATGTTATACTCGCCACTACAAAGGGATACGCGCACAGGATCTACCTGGGGAAAGGGATACACGCCGACCTGACGCTCATGTTCAACAACGGGTCATATCGCCCTCTTGAGTGGACATACCCGGATTACGCCGAAGAGCAGACGATAGCCCTTTTCAACCGGTGGAGAGAGCTCTGCAGGGAATCCCTGAGAACCAGCGGGCGGGCAGACCCGCACCCATGAAGGTGGATTATGCCGAGAAGCATGACAGGATTCGCAAAGATCGAAAAGGAGTTCCCCGCAGGAAGGATCGTGAGCGAGGCCCGGAGCCTCAACAGCCGCTACCTTGAAATGAACATCAGGCTTCCCCGGACCGATTACGCATCGGAGCAGAAACTCAGGGACCTCGTGAAAAAGCACGTCAAAAGGGGAAAAGTGGATGTCACCATCAAGTGGGAAAAGGCCTCTGACGAGATCGCCATACCCAGGGTGAACGAGAACGTCGTGCGGCAATACGCCGCGATGGCGCGCGATCTGAAGGAGAACTACGGGCTTACCGGGGACCTGACGATAGAGAGCGTCTTCACACTCAAGGACGTTTTCGCGTACGAGGAGAACAACAGCCTTCCCGAGGACGTCCTGACGGCCGCATGCTCGGACCTCATTGCCGCCCTCAACGAAGAGCGCGCACGGGAAGGCGGGCACATCATGAACGACCTTCTCGGAAGACTGGATGCCATAACCGCCAGTCTTGCCGAGATACAGACCGGCTGGCCGGAGGTCATCAAGGCCCACGAGGAGAGGCTCCGGGGCAAGATAGCGGAGATAACACAATCCGTCGCCGTGGATGAGACCCGGGTCCTTCAAGAGATCGCCATCTACATGGAACGCGTCGACATATCGGAAGAGATCGTGCGCCTGACGGGGCACCTCGACAACTTCCGCGGCACCCTGGCATCCCTCGAACCCATGGGCAGAAAGCTTGATTTCATCATCCAGGAGATGGTGCGGGAGACGAACACAATCGGGAGCAAGTCCAACGACCTGTATATAAACGAGCGCGTCATAGGAATTAAGGTGGAGATAGAGAAGATGCGGGAACAGGTGCAGAATGTCGAATAACCCGGATGGAAAGGGAACGGCGTCCCCGGCCGCGGCCCGCCCCGATGATCTGAGAAAAGGTGTCCTCATTGTCGTCTCCGGTCCGTCGGGTGTGGGCAAGTCAACCCTGATCGACCGCTTCCTCAGGGAAGACGGTCGCAGTCAGTTTTCCATTTCCTACACGACACGGCAAAGACGGGTGCACGAGATCGACGGCAAGGACTATCATTTCGTCGACGAGAGAACCTTCGAGTCCATGATAGCGAAAAGACATTTTCTCGAATGGGAGAAGGTCCACGGGAATCTCTACGGGACCCCCCGGGCAGAGATCCTGGCCATTCTGCAGACGGGAAAGGACATCATCCTCGACATAGACGTGAAGGGGGCGATCAACATCAGCGGTCAGTGCGCGGCGGCACGGCTCATCTTCATCGAGCCTCCCTCGGTGGAAGAGCTCATCTGCCGCCTGTCCCTGCGCGGCGAGAAAGAGATAGAGACGCGGATGAAGCGCGTGGAAGAAGAAATTGCAAGAAAAGGTGAATTCGGCTATACTATCGTCAACGACGATCTTGAAAAGGCATACGGAAGGTTCCGGAAAGCGATCGACGATATAAGGAGAGAGGATAATGGCAAGAATAACTGTTGAAGACTGCATGGAAATGGTGGAGAACCGTTTCGAGCTTGTCCATCTCGCGGCGCGCCGGTCGAAGCAGCTCATCAAGGGCGCGAAGCCCCTTACGAAGTCCACGAACAGGGAGATCGTGACCTCCCTGAGAGAGATCGCCGAGAAACACATCTATTTCGAAAAGAAAGAATCCATAGAAACAAAAGAGACCCCCTACCAGCTGTC
>JAAYAK010000043.1 GCA_012719415.1 Syntrophorhabdus sp. | reverse complement strand
TCTTCTTCCGGGAGGCGGTTCAGTTCAGATCGATGCGGTCGATCAGGCATCCTCCGTCGTCGCAGGATACCGACAGGGACGCTTTGGTGTTGGGTTTGATGGCCTTGCCCACCAGTCTATCCATGCTGTTGATCTGGTCCACCAGGCTCTTATCCTCATTGGGGCCCGGATAAATGACCTTCCCCTTCCTCGCGATCTCGGTGTAAAGGTGCAGCCTGGACGTCAGCGGCGCTCCGGGACCGACAGCAAGGTATACCCTTTTGCAGTACCTCTTGTCACCCGGGTCCGAAGAGTAGCGGACCGTCTGCAATCTCGTAACGGTGCCTCGGTACCGGCCTTCCTTTGCGATCTCCCTGTTCTTGCCCGTCGCTCCTGCCGGGTCGGGAATCCCACCCGCGCACACGAGAAACGCCACCACGATCACGACCGATATCTTTCCCCACATCGTCATCTCCTTGATGTCATCTGCCTGCCGCGCCGCCCCCCGCGTGGGGGCGAAAGGCGCGTGCCCTACATTCTCACACGCTTTTCCCCAGTAAGCAAGTATCTGCCCGCGAAACATCAAGCCCAGTTCCCTTACCGGCGCGAGCCGCGTGGGACGGGCCGCCGCAAAATGAGCTCCAATCTTAACTCCCGGCTGGATCGGACGATAATACTCTCAGTTGCTAAGACTCTTCGATCGGCAGAGGAAAGACCCATGGTAGACCCCGCGGTATTGGAACACATTCGGATAGAAGGATCACGACTCATCAAGGTGATCGAGCAACACAGGAGAGAATTGCCTTCACGGTATTGTCTTGTGGTGCCCGACCTGATACGCATAGTCACGAGCCAGAGCTACATTGATGACATAGAAACGGAAGAAGAGACCAAAGTCCAGGAAAACCCGCAGTCTCAAAGGCTCAGACTGATCAAGTGATACTCATGTATCCCCCGACTCTTTCTCGCCCTCCTGTCTTCTTGATTTCTTCATTTACAGGCCGGTTGACTTGTGGTAACAGTTTCATGCCCCGAGAGACAAGGCTTTTGTGCCACCAGGCGGCAGGTTCCTGATGTTGCCCGGGGCGCGCTCATGGTGTCCCGGCCGGTGAAGACAATAGAGGTTGGAAGGAGTTCACGCTGCATTCTACGTCCGAAGAGAACCAGGAGGACCGCGAAGGGTCGAGGGCGGTATCTGCCGCACCAATGGACCCTGGACGAACCCTCGAGCGGAAACAACCTGCTGCCCTGATAATCGTTCTCGCCAGCATAATGGCCATCGGGCCGTTCTCTACAGACATGTATCTTCCGGCCTTTCTTGCCATCGCCAGGGGTCTCAAGACTGATATTGCCCACGTGGGGCTTTCACTCACCAGCTTCTTCGTCGGGGTCTCCATCGGCCAGATCGTCTACGGCCCCCTGCTCGACCGGTATGGACGGAAGAAACCGCTCATGCTCGGCTTCCTTGCCTACACCGCGGCCTCCGTTGGCTGCGCCTTCTCACCGACCATACCCGTTTTCGTGGCGATGCGTTTTCTCGCGGGCGTCGGCGCGTGCGTCGGGATCGTGGGCAGCCGGGCGGTCGTACGCGACCTCTTTTCGGGGACCGAGATGGCCCGGATGCTGTCCCTGCTGATGATGGTCTTCGGCATTGCCCCGATCGTTGCTCCCACCATAGGAAGCCTCGTGGTGTCCGTGTCCGGCTGGCAGTATATCTTTGTGGTCCTCGCCGCCATCGGCTTTCTCGTGTTTTTGGCCATGGGCAGGTTCCTCCACGAGACAAAGGGGCGTGATGCCTCCATCTCCCTGCACCCGAAGGACGTGATGCTGGAGTACATCGATGTGTTCAGGAACAGGGTATTCCTCACGTACGGGCTGGTGACGGCTGCCGCGACGGCCGGGTTCTTCGCCTACATCGCCGGGTCGGCCTTTGTCTACATGAGCCTTCTCGGTTTTACGGAAACGGGATTCGGCTTCATATACGGAGGGAATGTGGTCGGCCTCGTGCTGTCAAACCAGGTCAACAGGATCCTGCTCAGAAGACACGGCATCGTGAAAGTGTTACGGACAGTGACGGTCGTCCAGTTCCTTCTCATACTATTCCTGCTGATAGGAGGACTGGCAGGCTTCGCCGGAAAAGCGGCGATCCTCTGTCTCATCTTCTGCTACCTCTTCGGTTTCGGATGCATCACGTCGAATGCCATAGCGCTCGCCCTCCAGCCCTTCACAAGGAACGCCGGTAGCGCCTCGGCGCTTATCGGAAGTCTCCAGATGGTGGCAGGCGCCCTGTCATCGGGACTGCTGACCTGGCTGCACAATGGAACGATCATCCCCGTGATATCGATAATGGCCGGGACCACATGCATCGGCCTTATCCTGCTCTTCGGCTCCGCTCCGATCGTGGACAGGGCCCCGAGGGACCCCTGACCGGAAGACCGTCGATCACACCTTGAACTCGGTCACTGATTGTTCCAGTTTGACGGAGAGCTGGCTCAACTCCAGGGCAGCCTGGGTCACCTGTTCCGCTGTGCCCGACGATTCTTTTGTCACCACCGCCACTTGTTCGATATCCTTCGCGATCTCGTTGGTGGTGGAATTCATCTCCTCGATGGCGGCCGCGATCTGCTGAAGCATGGATTGGAGGTTGGATGCGCTCCCGACGATCTCGTTCAACGAAGCGCCTGCCTCGTTTGAGAGCTCAACACCTGTTGTCACCTTTTCGGTGACCTCGCCCATGGAGTTCACCGCCCTGTCGACACCCATCCGTATGGAAGTCACCATGCCGCCTATCTCCTGCGTGGACTTGCTCGTTCTCTCGGCCAGTTTCTTGACCTCATCGGCCACCACGGCAAACCCCCTGCCTGCCTCACCCGCACGGGCGGCCTCTATGGCCGCGTTCAGGGCAAGCAGGTTGGTCTGGTCCGCTATCTCATTGATCACGTTTATGATCTTCCCTATCTCCTCCGACTGATCTCCGAGGTCTTTCACGAATTCCGATGACTTCCGAACCGTCTCCTCGATCTCCCTCACCTCATGCACGGACCTGTTCACGATCGTGCTCCCTTTTTCAGCCGTGGAAAGCATCTCCTTCGCGGAGTCGGATATGTCGCTTGTATTCCTGGCTATGTCAAGGGAGGCCTGGGACATTTCCTCGGAGGCTGTCGACACCTGGATGGTCCTCTCCACCTGGGCGGTTCCTCCCCTCGCCAATTGCTCGGCACCGGCGCTCAGCTGATGACTGGCTGAAGCAACACTGGCGGCAGACATCTTGACCTCGGAGATGAGCTTCTGCCATTTCTCGACCAGTGCCTTGAATGCCTGCATCTCGTCACCGAATTCATCTTTCCTGTTCAACTCGATGTCGCGTGTCAGATCGCCCTCGGCGAGTGTTCGCGCAACATCGATGTTCTTCTGAATGGGCACGGTGATGCTGCGGGTAAGGACCACACTGACCAGGGCGCTGGCCAAAATGGCGATGATGCCGAATACCAGCAATGCAAGGCGCATGGTCTTGTTTCCCGTCAGGATGTCCCTGTACTTCGCATGAACGCCGTTCTCCTGGTATTTGACCAGTTCCGTGATGGCTTCGATGGTCTTCTTGTTGGCCGGCGTCATCACATTCTTGAAAATGCCTGCCGCCTCCTCGAAGTTTCCCGCCTCCACCGCCTTCATCATGGCCATGCTGCCTTCCTTTCCGCCGGCGATGGTTGTCTTGAACTTGTTTATGAGGTCCTTCCCCGCCTGGTCCGTTTCCATCTTCTCCAGGGATTCCAGCGCGGCGGAGTAGATCTTCCGCTTCTCCGCAACGACCTGGAAGTGGGCCTTGTCCTTTGTGTATACGGCCGAGCCCAACTCCATGATGATGAACTGAAGGTTGATAAGGACCGTATTGGCCAGCGTTGTCTTCGCGAAATTGAGGTTGGTTATCTCGTCCGCCCTGCGGTCTGTCTGGGCCATGTTTCTGAAGGCGAGAACGCACAGGATGATAAGGATGACAATGAGCAGCGCGTATCCTCCCAACAGCCGTTTTCCTATCCGAATATTCTGCAGCTTCATCGTCGCCTCCTTTGATGATGTTGCTCAAACCAAAGCTGTAATTCCCCGGAGGACGTGCTGCTTCATAGAACTCCTCCTCGCATTTCACCATGATGCAGCAACAGCACTCACCTACAATATCGTCTGATATGACGGAATCTTAAATCCACCCCCCTTACGCAACCTGTCCGACTCTCTCCAGAACGTCACATGGAGACCTCCTTGAGAAGAGCCAGCTCATCAAGCACCCTGCCTGCCCCTTCGGCCACTACGGTCATCGGATTCTCGGCAACGTGGACGGGAACCTGTGTGACCTTTTCGATCAAGAGGTCTATGTTCCTGAGAAGGCTCCCCCCGCCACTCAGGACGATCCCCGTGTCGACGATATCCGACGCAAGCTCCGGCGGCATTCTTTCGAGAGCAATGCGTATGGCGTCGGTTATGGAATGTACCGGCTCTGCTATCGCCTCCCTGATCTCGGGTGATGATAGTGTCAGCGAGCGCGGGATCCCGTCGACGAGGTTCCTACCGTTTATCTCCATGGTTTTCGTTTCCTCTTCAGCGCCGGGATGGGCTGAGCCGATGGCTATCTTCACCTTTTCCGCCGTTTGATCGCCAATGAGGAGATTGTACTTGCGTCTGATGTGACTCACGATGGCCTCGTCTATTTCTTCACCTGCTATGCGGACAGAGTTGCAGTATACGATGCCGGAAAGACTGATGACAGCCACTTCGGTCAGGCCTGAGCCGATATCGACGATCATGTTCCCGGCCGGCTCCGTGATGGGCAGGCCCGCTCCGATAGCCGCGGCCATGGGCTCTTCGATAAGATATACCTCCCCTCTTCCCGCCGACTCCGCGGCCTCTTTCGCGGCCCGCTTCTCTATGGGCGTCACATCGTAAGGGACGGAGATAACGATCCTTGGCCTTGCCCCAAAGGTGCCGTAATCGATCTGCGCGAGAAAATGCTTCAGCATGAAGTGCGCGGACTCGAAATCAGAGATAACACCGTGTTGCAGTGGCCGGCTCACATTGATATTGTCCGGCGTCTTGCCTAGCATTTCCTTCGCCTTTCCGCCGGCAGCAAGGATCTTTTTCAAGCCCCGACCGCCATTGCGCATGGCGAGAACGGAAGGCTCATTGAGGAGAATGCCTTTGTTCCTCAGATAGAAGAGAGTATTCGCTGTTCCGAGGTCAATGCCGATGTCTTTTGACGGCGAGTGGAGTATTGAAAGCACCTCTTGTCTCCTTTTACCGCAGGGTCACGGGAATATCACCATCAAACCCTCACAGCGTATGTCCTGGAGCACTCCTGTATCCTGCGGTCCGTGACTTCGATGGTTCCGGTGAATGCGTCATGAAGCACTCTCTCCCGGCATGAGGTGGAAGTTCTTGAGGGCAGAGTCCTTTCCGGGGGTTCGGACATACGAGAGCAAAGCGCGTGCCACCATCTATCAGGCCGGTCTCTCCGGCAAACGCGGCTGTATTTGAAGCAATGACCGTTGCATTCTTCGACACACAGTTGCATTTTGCAACTGTGTGTTCTACTGTGCTATCTTAAGCCTCTGTATCATGCGCCACAGCGACGTGCGGTTGATCCCCAGTATCTCGGACGCGCGTGCCTTGTTGCCGCCCGTCTTCTTGAGGACGGTCTCGATGTATGTCCTGCCGACCTCCTCGAGGGTCTTGAGGTCCTCATCGGGATTGACGGGCGGTGCCCCGGAGGCATTGCGGATGCTCTCCGGCAGGCTCTCCGGGGTGATCTCCGTCGATGCTTCAAGGAGTGTCGCACGCTCTATCACGTTCTCGAGTTCCCTCACATTCCCCGGCCACTCATACCTCTCGAGCGAATGCAGGGCGTCCCGCGATATGTCGTGTATGGTCTTCCCGTTCTCCCCGGCGTACTTCCTGAGAAAGTGGCCCGCGAGCGTGGCGATGTCCTCTGTCCTGATCCTCAGCGGAGGAAGCTCGAGAGAGATCACATTGAGGCGATAATAGAGGTCCGCCCGGAAGGTACCCTGCTTCACCATGCCCTCCAGCTCCCTGTTCGTCGCCGCGACCACGCGCACATCCACCTTCCTGCGCGCTGTCGATCCCACGGGCTGGATCTCCCCGTTCTCGAGCACCCTCAAGAGGATCTGCTGGAGACGGGGACTGACATCGCCTATCTCATCGAGGAAGACCGTACCGCCGTGGGCCACCTCGAAGACACCCTCTTTGTCCCGGACAGCCCCCGTGAAAGCACCCTTCACATACCCGAAAAGCTCACTTTCCAGGAGCGTCTCCGCCAGCGCCGCGCAGTTGACGGGCAGGAAGGGCTTCTCTGACCTCACGCTGTTGAAGTGTATCGCCCGGGCGACAAGCTCCTTCCCGGTTCCCGTCTCGCCCAGGATGAGTATGGTTGCCCGCGAGTCCTTGATCTTCTCTATGGTCTTGTAGACCTCGACCATCGCTTCGCTGTTGCCCACAAGGTTGCCGAAACTGTATTTCTTCTTAAGCTGGCTCCTTAAGAAGCGGTTGTCGTCGACAAGGGCCTTCTTGTCGAGGACCTTCCGCACGACAAGGCGGATCTCGTCGAGGTTGAAGGGCTTTGCTATGTAATCCTCCGCCCCTTCCTTCATCGCTTCGACCGCCGTATCCACGGTGGCATAGGCGGTGACGATGATGACGCTCGTGTCCCGCGCCAGTCTCTGGACCGACCGCAGGACGTCCATACCGTCTATTCCGGGAAGCTTGAGATCGGTTATAACGAGGTCGTAGGCCGTGTCCTGTATCATCGATACGGCCGTATCGCCCGATTCGGTCGCATCGACCGCGTACCCTTCGCGGGTCATGATCTCCTTGAGGGCACCCCTCAGCTTAGTGTCGTCTTCAACGATAAGAATGCTTGCCGGGTTCAATCCTGATCACCTGCCCTTTCACTGTGTGGACTCTCTTGCTCAAAGGCCGGGAGCTCGATGCTGAAGATCGTGCCCTTGCCGCCGGGGAAGTTCACCCTTTCATCACAGGAGCTCACCACCTTTATGTCACCGCCCATCTTCCTTACCATCGAGTAGCTTATGGCAAGTCCCAGCCCGGTGCCGTCCTCGGAGGCCTTGGTGGTGAAGAAGGGGTCGAAGACACCGTCTATGTGTTCCCGTGATATGCCCGGACCTGTATCCTCTATGTCGACCACCACCTTTCGCTGCTCCGGCAGGAAACGGGAGAGCACACTCAGCGTGCCCCCGCTATCCATCGCTTCGATCGCGTTCGAGACGATATTCATAAACACCTGGTGCAATATGCTCGCGTTACCCTTTGCAAGCGGAATGCCGGAATGGAGATCACGCCGAATCAGGATACCTTTCTCCGAACAGAGCTTGGAGGATATGTCGAGAAGCTTGGTCAACACGGAGTTGACATCCGTTACAGCGGACTGCACCTGCGTCTGACGCGAGAAATCGAGGATGTTTCTGACGACGGATCCAGCCCTCTTTATCTCTTCCTCGATCGAATTGAGGACCGGTGTTCGATCCGGCCATTCCTTCTTCGCGTCTTCCTTCAGCATCTGGGTGTTGAGAAGGGCGCTTGCAAGAGGCGTGTTGAGTTCGTGCGCGATGCCGGCCGTCAAAAGTCCGATGGCCGCCAGCTTATCCTTCTGGATGATCTGCATCTCGAGGTCCCTTTCACGGTCATAGGACCTGCGGAGGAGGTCGATCACCTTGCGCGCCGCGACATAACTGCCCACGGCCGCCAGGAAAAGGAACACCACGGTAGCCATGAGGCGTCCTGGAGCCGAGTCAATGACATACATGGCGAGTGAGAACAGGACGATTGGAACCGCGGCCCCTGTCAGCACCACCGAAACAACCTTTGGTTTGACTCCCTTGGAACCCATGATATGACCTCGAGTAATAGTCCGCTCCATTATAACACAGATAGCCCTTCGCCACTCCTGTCAGGCAAGAACGGTGCCACTCCTAAATGGCCCCGGGTTTGCATATGAGAAAGCGGACCGCAGTCGTCTTATCCCTCCGGAAAGGCAGCAGCGCGGTCCGCTTACCGGGAGGGAAGCACGCCTTCCTTCCCGGCCCAATGCCCCCGGCAGGAGGTTGTGTCAGCGCGATGGAAACAATCACAACGAACGTGGAACCGAAGGACGCATGGTCCCTCTACCCGACGGACATCCTCTTCCAGACCCCGTTCTGGAGCGAAGTGAAGCTCCAGCTTGGCTGGAAGACGCATGCCTTTGATTACAGGGCTTTGGGTGTTGACGGGGACATCCTCATCCTCACCCGGCATCTCGGCAAAGGGATAAACGCGGCGTACGTCCAGCAGGGGCCGGAGAATGGTCCCCGTCCTGAAGGATACGGCCCCTTCCTCGAGGACCTGTCTGAAGCACTCGTAAAGTACATCGGGAGGGATCTGGCCTTCATCCGCTACGACCTCCCCTGGCCGTCGCAGTACGGCGACAACGAAACCCGGCAGCAGCGATATCCGGACGGTTCGGTCCGCCCCGAGCCGAGGCTTCAGGAGGTCCGCATGAACTTTGGCACGCGGTCATGGAACCTTCGGAAGGCGGCCGTTGACATGACCGTGGCTGACGCCCTGGTGATCGACCTTGAGAAGATCGAGGAAGAGCTCCTCGCGGATATGAAGCCAAAGACCCGGTATAACATACGCCTCGCCGGGAGAAAAGGCATAGAGGTGGCGCGCTCCGGCATCAACGAACTCCCAGCCTTCTATGACCTGTATTGCCAGACCTCGGAACGCAACAGGTTCGATACCTGCACCTACGACTATTTTTCCGCGCTCTATTCCGCTCTCGCTTCGACACCAGACTCATCGGAGGTCCATTTCCTGCTGGCAAAACACGGGAAGGATGCCCTGGCAGGCGCGATCATGACGATCTCGGGAAGGACGGCAACATACCTGTTCGGCGCGTCCTCCAGCGGGAACCGGAACCTGATGGCGCCCTACGCCGTGCAATGGGCCGCCATCCGCCTTGCCCGGGAGAGGGGTTGCCTGACCTACGATATGGGAGCCGTCGCGTCATCCCCGAACCCCGGGCATCCCTTCTTCGGTATGCACCGGTTCAAGACAGGGTTCGGCGGAAGGATCATCCACAGGGGCGGCACATGGGATTATCCACTCGTCAACGACGAGTATCTGGCGTTCCGCAATTCCGAGATGCTGGGAACGGTCTGAGAGAATGTGACAGGTGACGAAGGAGGTCATTCATGCCCTTTGAGATAATCCTTGATGAAAACGGCCACCCGGTACTGAAGCTCTCACTGGAAAACGGCTCCTCCCTGCGGCTGCCTTTCGGGGACGTGCCGGAAGGTGCCAGGGACAGCCTCGGCGAAACCATCGAGGGTGAGTTCAACCGGGTGGTCCGCGAGGCGACCCTGAGCGAACGCAACCGGATCCAGCAGGGGATCAAGGGCCTCCTGGGGATCAGGGGGACGGGAAGACGGGAATAGGAGTCTTCGGGTCGATCTCAACGATCTCGATCTCATATCCGGGCGCGGAGCTTGAGGACGTCAGTCTGGCCTCGACCCCTTTGCCTGCTGTCAGAGAATCATCACAACGGCTCCTCAACTGCCCGAAGTCCGCTGATCCCAGAAAGATCCTCAATACTTCCAACTCCTCAGCCAGTCGACTGTCTTCTTCTGGAATGCGTTGGATGTTCTCGTCATGCTTGATACCGTAAAGATGCCAACATTGCAGGAACCTCCACGAATATAGTAGACTATCCGACCCCGATGCACCAGGGGGTTGCCGTCTGAGAGTCGGTTGTTTGTTGGGAGTTGAGATGAAAAGAAACAAAAGGAATGTGCTGGGCCTCTTTATCTTGTCTTTGGTGCTGGCGTCTTTGCTGTCGCTTCCCGCCTGTGTGACAAGATCGGACATACCCGGTGAAAGGATACAGCAGGTCTCGGACCACTTTGATGGAATCCGGTATTTCAATCCCGGTGTCCCTCAAGCCCAGTCTTCCGTGTCGGGTCAGACAACAAAACGCGGCACGACATGGTGGGTCTGGAAGTGGATCTTTCGCACCGGTTGGCCCGAGTGGCCGGAGCAAAAGGAGTTCTCGCCTGGACCGGCGCCTGTCACCCGCGCCCCCGAGGGCTCGATCTATGTAACACCCGTCGGTCACGCCACGTTTCTCATACAGATGGACGGACTCAATATTCTCACTGACCCCATATGGTCGGAACGCTGCAGTCCGGTATCATGGGTGGGTCCGGAACGGTACAGTAAACCCGGTATTCGCTTTGAAGACCTTCCCCCTGTCGATGTCGTGCTGGTATCCCACAACCATTACGACCATTTTGATATCCCCACCCTGACGGGCCTTGTAAAAAGAGGAACACCGCGCGCCGTCGTGCCGCTCGGCAATTATCGTCTTGCGCGGAGCACGGGAATGCCCGAGGTGGATGAACTTGACTGGTGGCAGTCGGTCCCTTTGTCTTCAGGAGTGACGGTAACCCTGGTCCCTGCCCAGCACTTCTCGGGGCGCACCCTCTGGGACCGGGACCGGACCCTTTGGGGAGGTTTCGTGATCTCCGGTCCATCAGGGAACGTCTACTATGCCGGAGACACGGGGTATGGTCCCCATTTCCGTGAAATTGCACGCCGCTTTTCTCCGATAAGAGTGGCCCTCCTTCCGATAGCCCCATTCCGCCCTGAGGCCGATGGGACGACCCGGCAACATCGCTCCATTGTCCACATGGGTCCGGCCGAAGCAGTCATGGCACACAGGGACCTGGGAGAGCCGCTCAGCATCGCCGCCCATTTCCAGGTATTTCGGCTGGGAGTCGAGGGATTTACCGATGCCCCGGATGTACTTGCCGCATCATTAAAGGAACACGGTCTGGCACCCGACGCCTTCGTCGCGCCCGTTTTAGGACAGGTCATCAGGATACCTCCCGCGCTGGGCGCGTCACTGCCGCCGCCAGACAAAACCTATTATCCCATCGGCCAGATCCAGGGTTTCATCGGAACCGGTCCTTCGCCACGCCATGAGGCGCTATTCTGAGATCAGGGGTGCCTTTGACATGAAAAAGATCTTCGCGGTTCTCGCGACCGTCCTCTTGCTGGCAGCGGTGCGTGTTTGTGCCGGGGATCCTTCAGAGACGGCCAGGATCCAGTACCTGTTAGCCTCCGTCGAAGCACTGGAGGGAGCGACGTTCATCAGGAACGGAAGCGAGCATGGTGCCAGGGCAGCCGCTGCCCATCTGCGCCTGAAGCTCAAGGCGGCGGGCAACAAGGTGCAGACAGCAGAGGACTTCATCAAATTCTGCGCCTCCAGGTCCTCTATGACAGGCGAGCCCTACCTGATAAGGCTCGCGGACGGCACAACCGTGCAATCCGAAGCATTCTTCAGGAACAAGCTGAGAACATTCACCGAAGGCCAATAGCAAGAGTGGACACGCGTACCATCTCCGATAACTCGCCCCCTTAAGACTCTCTTCGGCTCATACTTCAGCATCTTCCGCAAGGCAGGGACATGTTGATATCTCCACCTTCATAACCCGCGTTTCCTCTACTTTGCCGGGCACTTGCCTGCACAGGACCTATACGTACCCTCGCCCATTTTGACACAGTTGGACGCCGCGACAGGATCCGGACCTTTGTTACATTTCGCCCGGTACCTGTTCATGTCCTCCGTGCACTTAGCCAGGCAGGAAGATCTCGCAGGCGAGTCCTGATTCTGTTTCACCACATACGTCGAGTTCGGCTTGTTCGTCTGCTGTGGCGTCGATGGTTTGAACGCGGGAAGCTTCGCCGGAGAAGACTGCTGCGGGGACCCCGGTCTCGGGGGGTAGGGATTGACGGCTGGCTTCACCGGGTTCTTCTTCTGGGCTTCAATGGCGTCGGGAACCTTCAGCTTGCCTGACTGCAGGGCACTTTGCTTGTTTGACTGTGTGGTGAAATCGGGTCCGCCCGTCTGCGCCATCACGGCTGACGTCCAGATCATCAGCTCCGGTTTCCCGGGAAGCGTCCCCCGGCGCGAGAACTCCATTGACGACGACCATTGGTATCGTGCTCCTCCAAAGTTTGTCAAGTGGTCTCACAACAGAGGGATCACTGCGGTATCCGGAACATTACACAGAGATCTCTTTCAGAAGGGCAAGCTCATCAAGCACCCTGCCTGCCCCTTTCGCCACAACCGTCATCGCGTTGTCGGCAACATGAACGGGAACCTGTGTGACCTTGTGTATCAGGCGGTCAAGGTTCTTGAGAAGGCTCCCCCCGCCACTCAGGACGATCCCCGTGTCGACGATATCCGACGCAAGCTCCGGCGGCATTCTTTCGAGAGCAATGCGTATGGCGTCGGTTATGGAATGAACTGGCTCTGCTATCGCCTCCCTGATCTCGGGTGATGATACTTCAAGCGATTGTGGTATTCCGTCCATGAGGTTCCTGCCGTTTATCGCCATCGTCCTCGTTTCCTCATCAGCATCAGGATAGGCCGAGCCTATGGCTATCTTTATCTTCTCCGCCGTTTGGTCACCAATGAGGAGATTGTATTTGCGCCGTATATAATTGACTATGGCTTCATCCATATCTTCCCCGGCGATACGGACCGCGTTGCAGTAGACAATGCCGGAAAGACTGACGACAGCCACTTCCGTCAGGCCTGAGCCGATATCGACGATCATGCTCCCGGCCGGCTCCGTGATGGGCAGACCCGCTCCGATAGCCGCTGCCATGGGTTCTTCGATAAGATACACCTCCCCCTTTCCCGCCGCCTCCGCCGCCTCTTTCGCGGCCCGCTTCTCTATGGGTGTCACGTCGCAGGGGACGGATATGACTATTCTTGGCCTCGCGCCAAAACTGCTGTAATCGACCTGCTCCAAGAATTGCTTCAGCATGGACTGCGCGGACTCGAAATCGGAGATGACTCCGTGTTGCAGTGGCCGGCTGACGTTGATATGGTCCGGCGTCTTGCCCAGCATGTCCTTGGCGTTTCCTCCGGCGGCGAGGACCTTCTTCAATCCCCGAGCACCGTTGCGCACGGCGAGAACGGAAGGCTCGTTGAGCACAATGCCTTTGTTTCTCAGGTAGAACAGCGTATTCGCAGTTCCGAGGTCAATGCCAATGTCTTTTGACGGCGAGTGAAATATCGAAAACAACCCCTTCTCTCCTTTCGCCCCCAGAGTCACGGGAACGTCTTGATCTCCTGCCATTATGATGCCACAAAACCTCAATAAAAGGAAGAGATATCAACAGGATAGGGCCTAATCGTCGTGCTTCTCACCGAGCGCCTTGACGCCCTCCCAGTACCCCGCGGGGGATAGAAGACCGGATAGGACGCCCTCATGGTATCCCGGATCAGCGTGCCAACGACAGGCACCTCCCCCGGGGATCGATGCGGCGGAGGCTGACATCACTTTTCATAAGGTCTCCCTGTCCCTCATTGTGGAATACCCGCTATCCAGGCCATGTGCTACGCTCCGTCGATCTCAACGATCTCGATCTCATATCCCGGTGCGGAGCTTGAGGACGTCAGTCTGGCCTCGACCCCTTTGCCTGCTGTCAGAAAATCATCACAACGGCTCCTCAACTGCCCGAAGTCTGCCGATTCCAGGAAGATCCTCAATAGTTCCAACTCCTCAGCCAGTTGACTATCTTCTTCCTTCCCCTTGAGAAGCTGACCCAGCACCCTCTCATATTCCCTTTTTGCCGTCGTTTCGATGCAATGCGTAAGACTCGGTTCCAGCTTGATCTCCATCATCATCACCGTCAGGTCTCTCTGTGTCGCGCAACCCCTGCGCTTGTTTTCATCCAAACACTTGATACCGCAAAGATGTCAACATTGCAAGAGCGTCCGCTCGCTGCCTGAAGAAGCAGTCGATGTGCTGCCCGGCTCGACGCACCGCAGAATGACGCGAAGAGAGTATGTTTCTGTCCTCCCCCTCCCGAATTTGATAGACTTTAGTAACCGCACCTGGGGCGGCGGCTCACCCTGGAGGAACCTATGAAAAAAACGCTTCAAGAATTGTTCGGAGCGCTGGGTCGTAATTCTCCCGATATTCCCTTTGCAGTGCGCTTCTGGGATGGTCAAACCGAAACCTACGGGAATGGCCCGACGGCCTTCACTATCACGTTCAAGACCGGAACGGCGGCCAGACGCTGTCTTGGCAACGGCACGCTCGGGTTCAGGGAAGAATACGTCGCCGGCAACATCGATGTCGATGGCAGCCTGCAGCAGCTCGTTCGTCTCGGCGTTGACCCCCGTTTCCGGAATGCGAAACTCTCACCCGGCGCGAGATTGGCCATTCTCGTGCAGCACATCAGATCACTCAACACCACAACAAGGTCACCCGGGAACATTACTCATCACTACGACCTGGGAGACGAGTTCTACCGGTATTACCTTGACGAGAGCATGACCTATTCTTGTGCCTATTTCAGGAGCGAAGAGGACACCCTGGAACAGGCGCAGCAGCAAAAGTACGAACACATCTGCAGGAAGCTTCAACTGAAGGAAGGGGAAACGCTGATAGATATCGGGTGCGGCTGGGGCGGCATGCTTCTCTATGCCGCGCGCCATTACGGCGTCAAGGGCCTGGGATGTACCCTGTCCCCTCATCAGGCTGAGTACGCAAGGAAAAGGGCGGGAGCGGAAGGGCTTGAAAAAGACATCACCATTTCCCTCGAAGACTATCGCGACATGGAAGGCCGCTTCGACAAGTTCGTCTCCATAGGCATGTTCGAGCACGTGGGAAAAGGATTCATCCCTCAATTCATGGACAAGGCAAAGGAATTGCTGAAACCCGGCGGCATCGGCCTGATCCACACCATCGGCAAGGAGCTTGATACCGCCGAGGATTCTTGGACCATGAAATACATCTTCCCCGGGGGTTACCTCCCCATCCTTGACCATGTTATCCGCACCATGGGCGAACGGGGCCTCTCCCCGGTCGATATCGAAAACCTTCGCCTCCACTACGCGATTACCCTGGACGAATGGAGCAAGCGGTTCGAAGCGAACGCGCGGGAGATACGGGAGATGTTCGACGACGGTTTTGTCCGCATGTGGCGCATGTACCTCAACGGCAGCGCGGCAGCCTTCCGCTGGGGAGACACAAGGCTCTATCAGATCCTCTTCACCAACGGACTGAACAACTCCCTGCCAATGACGCGGGAACATCTCTACCGGACCTAGATCGGAGCTTCAGGGGACAGACTTTGAGGCCCTGGGGAAACGTAATGTGATCAGCGGGATGTCCTGGTTGACGGCTTTACCGTCCTGGCCTCAAACGTTTTTTGAACATTGGCACGATCGAGGAACCGGCACAGCGCTGCCTTGGACCGTTCATTCACGCCTTTTTTGGTGTAGTAGCTCATGAAGAGCTCTTCCTTCGCCCTTGTAACTGCCACGTACAAAAGCCGTTTCTCCTCCTCGATGTCCCCACCGTCGCCTTCATCGAATGACCTGCTCGAAGGGAAAACGCCGTCCACGAGGCCGATAAGAAAGACCCTGCCCCATTCGAGACCCTTTGCCGAATGCACCGTCGAGAGGGTGAGGTATTCGACGTCATCGTCATTCGTATCCTTGTCGGGATCAACGGACACATCGGCAAGAAAATCCTTCAAGTTCGTATACCTTCGGGCCATCTGCCCCAACATGGCCAACTCCCTGACCTTGAGGGGGTCTTTTTTGTATTTGCTCTCCATTATGGGACCATAGTGTTCCATGACGGCGTCCACCTGCCGCGACGGCGTCATGGATGGGGTAAGGAGCGTCTGGAGAAGTCTCGCGAACGAGGCGAAGACGTCCGAGTTCTTCTGGCCCGTGCATAGCGGGGCGAAAACCCTTTCAATGATGTCCTTCGGATCGGTGTAGTGGGTGATCATCTCGAGGAGCCTTTCCACGGTCCTCGCGCCGATACCCGGCAAAAGGAGCAGGACACGGTGCCAGGCCAGCTCGTCCGCGGGGTTCGCGATCAACCGGAGGTACGAGACGACGTCCCGCACGTTGGCCATTTCATAGAACTTGCGGCCGCCGAAGAGCTTGAAGCGTATGCCCTGCCTTACCAATTCCGACTGAAGGGGCATCGAGGTGAATGCCGTTCTGAACAGCACGGCGATATCTCTCAAAGCGATGCCCTTCGCCCTGAGGCTTTGCACTTTGCGACCCACCCAGGCCGCCTCCTCGTAGATATCGTCAAATCGCAGCACCACGGGCTTTTCCCCGATCTCGCCGTTTGCCGCGACGAGGCGCTTCTCGAATTTACGCGTCATGGTGTTGAGGACGGCGTTGCCCACATCCAGAATAGACTGGGTGCTTCGGTAGTTCTGCTCGAGCATGATCACCCTGCAGCCTTCAAACTCCCCGGGAAATCGCAGAATGTTGGTGTGGTTGGCTCCCCGGAACCCATAGATGCTCTGCGCGTCGTCACCCACGACCATCACATTGTTGTGTCTTTTCGCGAGAAGACGGACGATATCCGCCTGGATGCCGTTCGTGTCCTGGAATTCATCGACCATGATGTACCGGTATCGCGATGAGAGTCTCTCCCTGACCTCGTCGATCCCGAGGACAACCCTGAGATAGACCAGGAGGTCATCATAATCGACACAGTTGTTCCTGAGTTTATACTCGGCATACTCCTTCTGAACATGCCTGATCTCGCCGAGGCGATCCTCGTAGTCAACGTACTTCCTCAGGACCGCGTCTTCGACGTCCATTCCCTTATTGACACAGAGGCTGAAGACATTCTTCAGTTCATTCTTCTTGGGAAACTCCTTGTCGCGATCGTAGCCCATTTTGTTGCAGCAGCGCCGGATCGCCTCCTCCGCGTCACCTTCGTCATATATGGTGAAGGAGTTCGACAGGCCCAGATTCTTGCTGTAGACCCGGAGGACTTTGCTCGCAAATGAATGAAAGGTGCCGCCGTCTATCCTCGAACATCTCGGATCGTTCCGGGAAGCCCGTTCGATCATCTCCTGAGCGCTTCTGCGGGTAAACGTCAAAAGGAGGATCGACTCCGGCTCAATATCCTTTTGTATAAGGTGAAGCGAGCGGTATTCTATGACCCTGGTCTTCCCGCTCCCCGCACCGGCGATGACAAGAACGGGTCCCTCCGTGGTGGTCACCGCGTCATATTGAGAAGTATTTAGCTCGGCCTTCAGATCCTGCTTCCTGCTATCCTTCACGCCCAACCTTCACTATCATTCCCGATCGCACATGCTAAGGACGCTCAAACGTCACTATTTCCAGTGTCTCCGTGTTGGAAGGCTTGTTCGTCGCCACCGTCTTTTCTTTTCTCTCAGCCTTCCTTTTGACGGGCGTTTTCTGTTTCATTTTTTTGATCCTGGCGCCAAAACCCTCAAGCTGTGCGGAGAGGCGCCTGCCGACCATCTCCTGCGTGTCGTTGGCGATCATGGTCTTTAATACTTCCAGCTGGCGATTTGCAGTATCGAGGTGTTTCTCCAATTCCCTTACATCCTTGCGTTCTATAAGAAGAGCGATCTTTGCGGCAAGTTCCTCGATACCCTCTCTCATTTTGATGAATTCTTCAATGCTTGTCATTCTTGATATCCTTATTCCTTTCGAATTGGGTCATTGTCGATCTGATCAAACGATGATCGTACTTCGTATCGGCCCGCCCCCAACAGCCGGCGGACAAGAAAGGTAAGACTAACGCGGCTCAGTATACCCTTTTCTGCGGGACTCTGTCCATAGTTGTGATGCAGCGGCTGCATCTTCACCTTCTCGATGGGAAACCCGCAATGGCCCCGTCCATGTTGCCACGATCAGTAATGAAATGAAAGGAGTCGCCTCTTCCAGGCCGCGCATCCATCGCATTGCACTGAGGTGGTGTTGACAATGATTACACATGGTGTTATCGTGTAATCATTGGAGGAGGACGGGAACGAATGATAAGGACCCAGATCCAGCTTACCGAAGAACAGGCCTTAAAAGTCAAGCAACTTGCGTCGTCAAGAGGGGTGCCCATGGCGGAAGTCATACGCGAAGCCGTTGAAGCAGCCATTGCCGCCGGCACGGGACCGGCTTCCGAGGAAAGACGCAACCGGGCCCTCACGATTGCCGGCAAGTTCAGGTCCGGTAAGAAAGATATATCCCGCAAACACGACGCCTACCTGACCGAGGCTTTCGGTCAATGAGCGTCTTCGTAGACACTTCCGCCCTCTTCGCCATCATGGACGCCGACGACAACAACCACGCCAGGGCAGCCGGTGTATGGCGCGAACTCATAGGCTCCGGGCAGGCCCTGGTAACAACAAGCTACGTCCTTGTGGAGAGTAGCGCGCTCATCCAGAGCAGACTGGGTCTTGAGGCAGCACGGGGATTCTGCGACGATCTCGTCCCCGTTCTGTCTGTTGAATTCGTCACCTCCGATATACATCGGCTGGGGACGGCCGCCCTTCTCGCCGCTTCGAAGAGAGGGCTCAGCCTGGTGGACTGCGTCAGTTTCGAGACGATGCGTGAACTGGGCATACGCTCAGCATTCACCTTCGACCGTCATTTTCGCGAGTACGGATTCACAGCCCTGCCCTGAGAGGGCGTGAAAGAAAACAGGATCGCGTGACGCGAAGAGAATAGAAAAAATGTGAAACCATCGGAGACTCATTTACCTTCTAACGAGCATCCCTGTCCGTCCCCAAAGTTCCCTGACTCTGGTATTCCTTCAGCAGTCTGTCCATCTCTTGCCGGTAGAGAGTCTGAAACTCGGGGGACTCGTATGTCAGTCCCGGGTTATTACGAAGGATTTCAGAGGCGACCTTGTCTCTAAACTCAGACTGACGCTCCCCGTCCCCGGGATACATCACTTCCGCGACATCACGCTGCCTGTCCTTGTTCTTGATCATTTTAGCTATGGGAATGGCCAGGTAGACAACGAGAACGACGACGGCCAATGCTGTCAGGGTGCATAAGAATATTGTCATCGTGTCTCCTCACAGGCATTCGCCGTGTTGGTCTTTCAAGCTCCATTCACTTTTTGAGAGCGTCCTCCCGGACTATTTTACGCACAGCTCTTTGCCCTGATACGTTGTATAGGTGTACCCGGGGTTGCATTTGATGCACATCTCTTTGCCCTGATATCTTGTGTACCTGTAATCGGGGTTGCATCTGATGCACAGTTCTTTGCCCTGATATTTTGTGTAACTGTAGCCGGGGTTGCATTTGATGCACAGCTCTTTGCCCTGATATTTTGTGTACCTGTAGTCGGGGTTGCATTTGATGCATAACTGCTTGCCTTGATATGTCGTATAGGTATAGCCCGCATTGCACTTACCCCCAGCATAGGGATTGTGACCATGGGGAGTGTGACCATGGGGAGTGTGACCATGGGGAGTGTGACCATAAGGAGTGTGAGCTGATACTGCGTATACAGCAGTGGAGCATAATACGACATAGAATACCGCGCAAACTGCAGCAAAAAGACTTAAGGCCAGCGACCGTTTCATTGTGTCCTCCTAATTATGTGGTATGGCGTTAACCCGTGTCAGTCCGTTATACATATAGCATCATACGGCAAGTTTCTCAACCGGCCGACCGCACCCATGTGCAGTAGCGCGTTGAGACCGGTAATCGAAGGGGACATTCTACGTTACTCGTGTCTGGCCTCATCGCGCTTTTGAGCGACGCCGAGCAGATGAGTTAGCAAATGACTAATGCATCAAGAAAGTCTATAATGACATTGCCGCCAAACAAAGTCGCTCGAACGGACAGTCGCTCGTCCGCATGCCCTTTACAGGGCCGCGTCTTCATGCCTGCCGCTCAGCGCCATGTTAGGCCGTAACCGGATCTATTAACAACCATAAGGAGATTTTCTGCAATGGATATTCCACGGATCTTCAACATCACCGAAAGTGCTCACCGCATCCATAACCCGTTCACACCCGAAAAGCTCGCCACCCTCGGCGCGGCACTGCGTCTGGAAAGGGGAACCCGGGTACTCGACCTCGGCAGCGGTTCCGGGGAGATGCTGTGCACCTGGGCACGCGATTACGGAGTCATCGGCACCGGCATCGACATGAGCCAGCTATTCACCGAGCAAGCGCAACTCCGCGCTCAGGAGCTCGGCGTCGCCGATCAGGTCAGGTTCATCCATGGCGATGCCGCCGGCTTCGTATCTGACGAGAAGGCCGGTGTGGCAGCCTGTGTCGGCGCCACGTGGATCGGCGGAGGAGTCCCCGGAACCATCGAGCTTCTGGCGCGGAGCCTCCTCCCCGGAGGGATCATCCTCATCGGCGAGCCCTGCTGGCGGCAATTACCGCCGACGGACGATGTCGCCAGGGGGTGTCTTGCCCACTCGGTCTCCGACTTTCTCCTGCTTCCAGACCTTATCGCCTCCTTCGGCCGCCTCGGCTACGACGTCGTGGAAATGGTTCTGGCGGACCAGGACAGCTGGGACAGATACGAAGCAGCCAAATGGCTCACCATGCGCCGATGGCTCGAAGCCAACCCCGACGACGAGTTCGCGAAAGATGTTCGAGCCGAACTGACCTCGGAACCCAAGCGCTACGCCACTTACATGCGTGAATACCTGGGCTGGGGCGTCTTCGCGCTGATGAAGCGGTAATGAGGGGATTGCCGGGCGACTCAGAAGGTACGGTTCACGCCTTCTTATTCATGCTGAATCGCCATTTGCAGAATAGCTCTTTGGGGTGGGGGTCAGGAGGGGCAAACAAGCATTCGACCTTTATGTCACTGTCAACCTCCCCGGCTATACTCATGAATTCCCCGAGGTGCATACCCTTGCAGTTGTATTCACCCACTCCTTTCCTCAGTCGGGCTTCCTGGGAAGGACAATGAGCGATCGCAATCATGATCTCATCGTCTTTGGTCTCGATCTCGTACCCACTTATCATTGCCCAAGGGAAATACCCGAGAACCCTGGCAAGGGCTTCCAGACCTTTTTCCTTGATGGAGAACCTCTCTTTGATCTCCCTGGTCATGATCTTCCCCATCCTGTGCCACACTTCCTGGTTCATCTTGATCGCCGCGTCGTAGCTGAAGGTGTTCTCTACTCCCAAGAACCAGAACCCATCGGCCCTCCTGAACTGCTTCAGCAAGAATTCAACATACGATCGAAGCTCTTCACCACTAACTCGAGACGTATCCATAATGAAGCTCTCCTTTCCAATTTCTTACCAGAAAACGGATACTTTGTCCCGCGCTGTTTCTTCGGCGCCCTCATTCTTCTCTCCCGCAGGCAGGCACCGGTTCTCCACTTTTCTCTTGCTTAGCCCTGTCAATTCGGAGACAATTTAGACGCCTGAGCGCCGGGGCGGACGAAGGTTCAGGCATCCTCACAGTATTAAGGGTACCGGTTGCTTTGGACCGACACGACTGTGATGTCGGGGGATCGCGCGAGACAACTGTGATTTTTCTAGATAGCTCACCCATTTAGACGGTCTGTTTTTCAAGATCGTTCACCCACCCCTTTTTCAAGATCTCTCACCCACTTTTTCAAGTTAATTCACCCACCCGGCCGGCGCCGAAATCAGGGCATACTACTCCCGTTATCTCTTTGTCGAACGGGAGGCGGTATGGCGAGAAAGGAGTACATGGTGGTTGATGTTGTCGACATTTTGAGAAGGCTTCAGAACGGTTATTCGATCAGGGCGGTCACGAGGGCGACGGGCATGGACCGCAACACCCTGAGGAAGTACCTGCGCCTCGCTTACAAGAAGGGATTTGGCAGGGACGGGCCATGCGATCTCGAGACGATAGCCGGGGAGGTCGTCAGGGAGATCCAGTCCCGCCCGCCCGGTCCGCAGAGGTCTCTCGATCAGATCCTCCTTCCCCACAAGGCAACGATTGCATCGTGGATAAAGGACGATCATCTTACCCTGACGAAGGTCCATATCCTGCTTTCAAGACGGGGCGTCGAGGTGAGCTACCCGGGCCTGTACCGGTTCGTGTCCGTGCACATCGGCATTCCATCGAGGACCACGGTGCGCATGGCGGATACCGCACCGGGGGAGGTGGCGGAAGTGGACTTCGGCAAACTGGGCCTCCTCTACGACGAAGCCAGCGCACGGAGACGGTCCGTCTACGGGCTTGTGGTCACACTCTGTTCCAGCAGGCACCAGTACGTGCACGTGACCTTCACCCAGGACCTCCCGTCCCTGATCTTGGGCATGGAGGATGCCTGGGTCTTCTTCGGCGGGTTGACGAGAAAGGTCGTGATCGACAACCTGAAGGCGGCGGTGGTCAGATCCGACCGCTACGCCCCTGTCTTCAACAGGACCTTCCTGGAGTACTCTCAGTCCAGGGGTTTTATCATCGATCCCGCCCGGCCCGATGACCCGACGGGCAAACCGAAGGTGGAGCGGGAGGTTCCCTACGTGAGGAAGAACTTCTTTGCCGGGGAGACCTTCAGGGACCTCGCCCATGTCCAGGAGGAGGCGGTCAGGTGGTGCCGCGACACCGCGGGAATGAGGATCCACGGGACCACGCGCAAGAGGCCGCTCATCGTCTTCAACGAAGAGGAGAAGGGTGCCCTCCTTCCCCTGACGGGAGAGCGGTTCGATGTCCCCCGCTGGGGATCCGTGAAGGTTCATCCCGACCACCACATACGCTTCGGCAACAGCCTCTACTCCGTCCCGACCCGGTATGTCGGCCGGGAGGTGTCGGTGAGAAGGGATACGAGGCTTCTCCGCATCTACTACAAGGGAGAACTCATCAAGACCCATCCCGCCGTGCCCCAAGGGAAGCGTTCGACGGACTTCAACGACTATCCGAAGGAGAAGGCGCCCTACGCGATGAGAAGCTGCACCTACTATGTCGACAGGGCGGGGCAGATCGGCCCCTCGGCGCGGCGCTTTGCGGAGATCCTCCTGTCGGGGACCTTCCCCTGGACAAAGCTGCGCCAGGCGCAGAAGCTCGTGAGGCTGCCCGACCGGTACGGCAAAGAGAGGGTGGAGAAGGCATGTGAGCGGTCCCTCGCCTTTGAACTCGTCGACGTGCGCAGGGTCGAAGAGATCATACAGCAGGGCCTCGTCAGGGAGGACACCGAGGAAAGAAGGCGGGAGCCGTTGCCGTCCCGGTTTGCCCGGCCGGCGGCGTACTTCGTGAAAAAGGAGGAATGAGATGGAGATCACAACGGAACTGAAACAGACGCTCAAAAGACTGAAGCTCGGGGGCATCCTTGCCACCCTGCCGGAAAGAGGGTCATATGCGAAGACCCAGAAGCTCTCCCACGGCGAGTTCCTGGAGCTCGTGCTCAACGACGAGATCGAAAGACGCGAGCAGGGCAGGACCGTGAGAAAAATGAAAAGCGCTTATCTCGACCAGGAGCAGACCTTCGAGCGGTTCGACTGGGACGCCCCGATCACCGTCGACAGGGAGAAGGTGAAGGACCTCTTCCGACTCGGCTTTGCCGACAGGCACGAGAATGTCATCATCTGCGGCCCCGTCGGCGTGGGGAAGACCCACCTCGCCAATGCCCTGGGACACAGTGCGGTGAGAAGGGGTCTCAATGTGCTGATGCTGAGGTCCCAGGTTCTCTTTAAAAGGCTCCACCAGTCGAGGGCCGACCACTCGTTCGGGAAGGAGGTCATCGGGCTCATCCGCCCCCATGTCCTTATCATCGATGACTTTGGTCTGCAGAGGCTGACGGGATCGGAGGCGCAGGACCTGTACGAGGTGATGATCGAACGGTACCAGCGGTCCTCGACCGTCATCACGAGCTCACGGCCCCTGGATGAATGGATGGGACTCTTCGACGATCCGCTCCTGGCCAACTCCCTCCTTGACAGGCTGGCCCACAACGCCCACCAGATCTTCATCGAAGGGGACAGCTACCGGAAGAGGATGGGCAGATCGAAAAGGGCAACGGAAAAGGATTGAACATGAGGAAATGGTCATGGTAGAAGACTGAGGATATTGCGCCGCCCCCGGGTGAATTAACATGAAAAGGGGGTGGGTGAATTAACCTGAAAAGTCACAGACAACTGCTCATTTCTTCTGGAAGAGGCAGGGAGAGACCGTTATGGCGGCAAATTGGGAACGGCACCTTCAGCGATGGACCACAGCGGGACTGATAGACACCCCCACGGCGGACATGATACGCGCTTACGAAGCGGATCGGGAGAAAGCTCAAGGACTGCGATGGCCGATCCTGATAGCTATCGCCCTCGGCGGTTTACTGTTCGCAGCTGGAATCTTGCTTTTCGTAGCCGCACACTGGGATGGGCTCTCTCCGGGAACACGCTTCTGTCTCGTCCTGACCCTCGTTGCCGCCGCACACCTTGCCGGCGCAATAGCCGCCTCCCGCTTCAGCATCCTCTCAACAACATTACACGCCATTGGCACGATCTGCCTGGGCGCAGGGATCTACCTGACAGGACAGATCTTCCATCTTCAGGAGCATTGGCCGGGAGGGGTCATGCTGTGGGCATTTGGCGCCTCTACGGCGTGGGTATTGCTGCGCCATTGGACACAGGCCTGTCTCGCAGCCATCCTGATACCTGTATGGCTTGCAGGCGAATGGGCCGTGGCAACGCACGGATGGGCCTTCAGTGGTAATGTCCTTGGCGCCGGGGTGCTGCTGCTGGCCACCACCTACCTGACGGCGGTGTCGCCGGAGAAAACCTCGCCTCTGCGGAAGGCCCTTTCGTGGATCGGAGGGATCGCTCTGATCCCGGCAACAGGAGTCGTCATCGGATCGGGATCGTTCGGCTCTGTGCATGGGCCTTCGTTGCCCCTTGCCTATCACATTCTTGGATGGGCCGTGGCGTTCCTCCTGCCTCTTGCGTTCGCCTGGGGGCTTCGGGGCAGCCACGTCTGGCCGAATGCGATCGCAGCGATCTGGGTTACCGCCCTGAGTGCGGCGGGATTCCTGTTCGAGGCCGACGACAACCTTGTCCATTATGCTCTATGCGCATTGGGTTCGGTTGGCCTCATTGGATGGGGCATGAAGGAGACACGCAAGGAACGGGTCAATCTGGGCATTGCGGGATTTGCCCTGACCGTTCTGGCTTTCTATTTTTCAACCGTTATGGACAAACTCGGGCGCTCGGCAAGCTTGATAGGACTCGGATTTCTTTTTCTTCTCGGAGGCTGGTTGCTTGAAAAGACCCGCCGCCGGCTTCTGACCCGAATCGGCAAAGGAGGGACATGAGCCCCTTTTTCAAAGGATTGGTGGTCCTGGCAATTCACCTGTGCCTGGTGGCAACGCTTGGCGCGAAACTACTCTATGACCGGGCGACACTTCCCCGTCTCTGGGTAAGTGCGGTACCCTACGACCCTGACCTTCCTGTCCGCGGGCGATATGTCAGCCTGCAGCTCATCGTAGAGCCTCGGGGAATTGATGAGAGCAAGAAAGGGTCGGACCAAACATCTCACCCGGTCAGCCTTCGCGTGGAAAACGATCGCTTGCTTGCCGTAGCCGCAAAAGGTATCCCGCGCAACCCCTCAGACCTTTCGCTGCGATACGCGAAGATCGGCCACGAGAAAGTGGCCGTCCTGAATGAACCTGTGGCATTCTTTATCCCAGAACACATCCCCGACCCATCCCGCCGGAATCAGGGCGAACAACTCTGGGTTGAAGCGACAGTCCCAACGAAAGGTATTCCCCGACCGATCAGGCTCGGCGTAAGCAAGGATGGCGGCCCTATAGTACCGCTCAATACCAAGTAACGCTCCCGAGCGAATATTGTCGGCAACACCCAAAAGGAGAAAGCATTGATAATCAGAGTCGCGAAGGAATCAGATCGTAATGAAATTCTGAACATACACAGGCGCGCTTTTGGCAAAGAAAAGGGCCCTGTGATCTCCAAACTCGTCGATGATCTATTGGATGATGAAACGGCAAAACCCATATTGTCTTTGGTCGCTGTTAATGATGACAAACTGATCGGGCATATTCTTTACACAAAAGTTAGAATAACCCAAACCGAATCCCCGGTATCTGCTCAAATACTGGCTCCTTTGGCAGTACTCCCAGACGTCCAAAAACGCGGGATCGGGCAAAAGCTAATTAACGAGGGGCTAAAGCGATTGAAGGCATCAGGAACAGAGTTGGTATTTGTTCTCGGACACCCTACATATTATCCACGTTGCGGATTCGCGCCGGCAGGAAAACAGGGGTTTGAAGCACCCTATCCCATACCTGAAGAGCATTCAGCGGCATGGATGGTTCAGGCACTAGGTGGTGATGCCCTAAGGAATATCAAGGGACAGGTAGAATGCTCAAGAGCTCTTAACGAACCACAGCATTGGAGAGAATAAAACTTGCTAACAACGGGCTAAAGACCCGCAATAACCGCAGTTGAACAACCAGGGGGCGTTCTTTAATATCGGGGAGGCCAGAGATGCCCCCGGAGTCACCATGACCGACGGAGGTGCTCAACACGCAATAGGTTTCGCCATGAGAAGGGCAAGAGACATTGCAGAGAGGAAGGTATTGAGGCTCGTCTGAGAAGGTTGTTTTCTTGTTAACGATGTCCCCCTGTCGGGCCCAACACCTATAAAAGCCCCATCGACCGAAACTCATCTTCAACGATCTTCCGCGCAACCTTTCCGGACGGGGCATCCCCATTAGTAATATTGCAGGCGAAAACGTATGTTGTCCCACCGCTTTCAAGAAAACCCACAAACCAGCCTAAATTCCATTTTCCATCAGATCCCATACCCGAACCGGTCTTGCCGTAAAGCGTTCCTTTTTCGGTCTTTTTTACCTGCATAATATCACGCAGTATCGCTATATTCTTTTCGGAAAAAGGAAGTGTTCCATCCAGGAGCTTCTTTAAAAGCCCAACCTGTTCATGAGCGCTGATCTTAATAGACGTCACTCCAGGCCGTGGAAGCCAAAATATGTCAACACCGGCCGATATATCGCCTGAACCATAGCCAATCCTTTCAATGTAATCCTTCATACGGCTTTCGCCGATCTGACGCGCCAGTATTTGGTACGCCGGCACAGCCGATACGTCAAATGCTTCCCGAAGGGTTAAATCCTTATCCCATTCTTCAAACTCACGTTTAACGCCGTCCCATTTATACCACGGCTCCTCAGCTCCCTTGATCAACCCAAGCTCAAGGCCGATCAAGGTATTATATATCTTGAAAGTCGAACAGGGCGTGAGACGACGAGCGCTAAGAGCAGGGTCGGCGTGCACAGCCTTCCCTGAAGCGCGATCATAAACTACCAGCGCCGTGTCATAATCACCAAATAAAGACTTGTTGATCTCCTGAGCGCTCGAAAAAACGGGAGCCAATAAAAAGACCGACACAATAAAGGCTAGTTCTATTCTGTGCCGATTATAGAAAAGGGGAGCTCTGGAAGCCATCTTCACACTCTCTTTTTTTCAGGTCTGAGCGAGCAACGATGATCGTCGATGTGTTAGAAAGATGCTATCCCTCTCGCCCGAGCATGTCAATAGACATGAACCGACAGGCTCTTCGCGTTTTCACATTCTCGGAAACACCATGGCACGGTACTGAATTCTGTTTCTTGTCCTTCAAGCTGTTTGAACGGTCCTCTCATCCGCTGAGCGTGGCTGCACGGCAAAGAGACCCAGCGCCCCCGCTTTCTCTTCTGTGTTGTTGGAGCTAGTTTGGTGAAAGAGGCCTACCAGATCATCGAAAAGAAAAGGATTACGGATTAGATGAGATTTATTTGCTTTCTGACGGGCGTCCCTGTCCGACCCAGCCTCGTTAACTCGATCCCCCAGGCAATGCGAAGGGCGTCGCGGAAGTTGACCTGAGAGAGGTCAGGGCTCCATTGGTTCCAGCAGGAGGCGTACTCCGTTCAGGATCTGATTTATCCGTGCCGGCTGCAGGGAGCCTATCTTTTCGACAAGGTCCTTCCTGTCAACGGTTATCAGTTGCGTGATATTGGCCACACTGGCCTTCGGGAGGTTGCCCTCACCCTTGTGGAGCAGCACATTTCCCGGCGATGCGGCTCTCTTGACGTTGGACGTCAATACGCAAAGCACCACCGTATTCAAACGGCTCTCATTGAAAACGTTGTTCTGGATGACCACATGGGGATGGCGATACCCCGGCCCGGAACCTGCAGGGTCCCCCAGGTCGACCCAGAAGATATCCCCCTGCCGTATGGTCAACAGGGCTCCTTCTGCACTTTCCTGGCATGATAGCCTTTGGAACGCCGTTTCAATTCGGTCTCTTCCGGGGTGTCATCCTCGTATGCTTCGTTGAGCGCCTGGAGCAGGCCCCTGGTCCTGCGTCGTTCGAGCAACTCCTCCACGGCAATAGCGAACACCCGGCTCCGTGAACAACCGAACTCCTTTGTGAGCCCTTCAACCTCGTTGAGTATTTCCTCTGGAATGGATATCGCCACCTTCATACCAGTATGATACACTCGGGTATTACACCTGTCAATACCGAACACCTCGGAAACCGATAGGGACGTTCCTTGCGTTTTCACATTCTCAGAAACACCATTGCACGGAGATGAATTTTGTTTCTTCTTCTTCAAGCTCTTTGAACGGTCCTCTCATCCGCTGAGCGCGGCTGCACGGCAAAGGGACCCCGCACGGACCTCACCTGAAACCTGAGACTTGAAACCTGAGACCGTCTTTTGCTGGAACCGCCCCTTCCGGGGCGAAAAGATTGGCGGAGGGAGTAGGATTCGAACCCACGGGGCACTTGCATGCCCAACGGTTTTCAAGACCGCCGCTTTCGGCCGCTCAGCCATCCCTCCGGGGATTGATTATTCTAAATATTTTTCCGGCAAATGTAAACCGTTACCACCGGATGAGGCTGCTTCCCCAGGTGAGTCCGCCGCCGAAGGCGGTCAAAAGGACGAGGGAGTCCTTCTTTATTGTGCCGTCGCGGACCGCCTCGTCGAGGGCGATGGGGACCGTTGCCGAGGAAATGTTGGCGTACTTCTCTATCGTCATGTACACCTTTTCCAGGGGTACGCCGAGCTTCTTCGCCATGCCCTGGAGTATCCTGAGATTCGCCTGGTGGGGGATGATAACGTCCGCGTCATGGACGGTGTAACCGTTGACCGAAGCCGCCTCCTCGCACGCCTCGGCGAAGCGGTTCACGGCCACCTTGAAGGACCTGTTGGCCTCGATCATCTTGAGGTAGTGAAGGCCGTTGTCCACGCTTTCGTATGAGATAGGCGTCGTCTTCGATCCGCCGCCGGGCATGAGCAGCGTATCGCCCGCCGCCCCGTCCGTGTGGATGTGAGTCGAGAGGATCTGCGCGCCGTTCTCGGATTCGGTGACCACCGCCGCGCCGGCGCCGTCACCCCAGAGGATGCAGCTTTCCCGTTCCTTCCAGTTCACGACCCTGGTCATGATCTCGCCCGCGGCGACAAGGACCGTCTTGTTCGCCCCCGACTTGATGAACTTGTCCGCCACGTGGAGGGCGAAGAGAAAACCGGAGCATGCCGCCGTCACGTCAAAGGAGACGGCCTTTGTGCAGCCGAGCTTCGCCTCGAGCCAGTTCGACCCGGCCGGACAATGGGTGTCGGGGGTGATCGTGGCGAGGACTATCAGGTCGATGTCGGAGGCCGTGACACCGGCAACCTTCATCGCCCGCTCGCAGGCAACCTTGCACAGGTCGGACGTGGCCTGGTCCTTCTCGGCTATCCTGCGTTCCTTGATGCCCGTGCGGGTGAAGATCCATTCGTCTGACGTGTCCAGGAACTTTTCGATATCGAAATTCGTCATGATGTGATCGGGCAGGTATGAACCCGTCCCGACGATGGCAGTTTTTTTCATGGAAAGCTCCGTGTTTTCTTGATTTTGCTGTTAAATAGAACAAAAATTCCGGCACCTTGTCAAGGGAAAACCCGGCAGGTGCGGGAGCCCAGGTCCCCGCGCTCCTAATGGGCTTAATTTCCTTGACATAGACCGTCTATGTCGATAAAACATGGGTCATATCTCAATGAAAACTGACCATATCGACACGCGGGGATTCATCACCATCCTGATCCTGGCCCTTTTGTGGGGTATCAACTATTCGGCGATCAAAGTCACGAATACGGGGTTCTCGCCCATCTTTACATCCTTCGCCCGTTCCGTTCTGGCTTCAGCGCTGGGGATCGGGTATTGCCTGGCCATCAGGCAGAAACTCCTCCACCGGGGGCCGCTTCTCGTGCACGGCGTCGTTGTGGGGGTCCTCTTCGGGCTCGAGTTCGCCTGCCTGTATTTGGGCCTGCTCTTCACGGGCTCGGCGCGGGCCGTCATCCTCCTTTATCTGTCACCTTTCGCGGTGGCTGCAGGCGCACACCTCTTTCTGGGGGAACGGCTGAACCCCCTCAAGTGGATGGGCCTTGTCCTTGCCTTTGCGGGACTGGTCAGCGTCTTCTACGGCAAACCCTCGACTTACAACAAACTGATGCTTGTCGGCGACATGCTTGAGATCCTGGCGGCCTTCCTCTGGGGCGCCACGACGCTCTACATCAAGAAATTCCTGGCAGAGAAAATGCATCCCATAAACACGTTCCTCTACCAGCTCGTCTTCTCCATCCCCGTCCTCTTCCTCTGCGCCTTTTTTCTTGAACCGGTCTGGCTCAAGGATCCGGGGACAATGGCGATATCGTCGCTCGTCTTCCAGTCCGTGGTCGTCGCTTTCGCGTCATACCTGGTCTGGTTCAAGCTCATCCACGATTACCCGGTGGCAAAGCTCTCCGTCTTCACCTTTCTCACGCCCATCTTCGGCGTGGCGTTCGGAGTCCTCTTTCACGGGGAGGAGCTGACAACGGGCCTCGTCGCCGGGCTTGTCATGGTGAGCGCGGGAATATACGTCACGAACTATAAGAAATGAACAAGCACAGGATCATAACGGCAGCCGGTTTCGTCATCAGCATCGTCCTTCTCTATTTCTCCCTGAGGGGGATAGAATACAGACAGCTCGCCGCGGCGATTGCCAGGGCCGATCTCACGTACGCCTTCCTGCCCGTATGTTGCATCTTCCTCTGCCTCACCCTGTGCTCCTTCAGATGGTCCATGATAACGGGGAACGCGGTCAGGTTCCGCGACGCATTCATCGCCCTCGTGATCGGCCTTTTCATCAACAACGTCCTTCCCGCCCGAATCGGGGAGGTCGCACGCGGCTACGCCATCTCGAAGCGAAGGGGCATCCCTTTCACGTACGCGGTGTCGACGGTGTTCATCGACAGGGTCTTTGACCTGCTGGGCCTTTTGTCCATCACCTTCCTCTTCTTCCCGCGCCAGGCCCTCCCCCCGTCGGTGTCCAAGGCCCTCTACGTTCTCGTGGCCATTTTCGTGGTATGCGTCATAGTGCTCGTTGCCGTGAGCCGCGAGAAGACGGCCCACAGGATGGCCGGGTTCCTCCAAGGGTTCAAGCGTCCCTTCCTCGCGCGCCTCGCCGTGAGAGTGCTTGAGATACAGGAGAACCTCCGCCGCATCAGCACACCGGGGCATATCGCGCTCTTCATCGTCCTGTCCATCGTCAACTGGCTCTCCATGAGCTCAGCCCTGTACTTCTCCCTCAAGACCCTCGGTGTTCCCCTGCCCTTCGTCTACGCCCCTTTTGTCACGGCCCTCCTGAACATGGGCCTCGCCGTACCCTCTTCCCCGGGATACATCGGCGTCTACCAGTTCCTTCTCGTCTACCTCCTCGCCATCTTCGGCGTCCCCAAGGCGCAATCCTTCGCCGTATCCCTCTTCTTCCACGCCTCCTGGTACATCCCCTACAACATCATGGGCTTCATCTTCATTCTTAAGGAACAGGTACATATCAAGGACATACGGAAGATGGAGGGGTAGAGGCGGTTTCAGGTTTCAGAAGAAAGGACAGAGAGAGCCTCTTTCTTTTTCGTCCCTCCAAGGCTTTCGGTCGTTAACCTGAAACCTGAAACGGTCTTCTAAGGTCTTTAACTTGAAACCTGAGACGTGAGACTTGAGACGGTCTTTCTGTGCGGAAGCGCAGAAAGACTAGGGATACTGGGGTACCCCGGAAAGGCCTGCGGTTTCGGGAAGGCCAAGGGCCACGTTCATGTTCTGGAGGGCCTGGCCCGAGGCGCCCTTGACGAGGTTGTCGATGGTGGAGATGACGATGATGCGGCCGTCGTCGAGGACCTTGAGACCGATGTCGCAGTAATTGGAGAACCTGACGAACCGGGTGTCGGGGTAGACGTTCTCGTCCATGATCCGGACAAAAGGCTCGCCCTTGAAGGTCTCCCGAAAGACGTCGAGGACCTCGGCGGTCTTTGCCGCCTTGGCCAGTCTACCGTAGACCGTCGTCAGGATACCTCGCGACATGGGAACGAGGTGGGGGACAAAGGATATCCTCTGGGGTGAGTACTTGTTGACTTCCTTCTGTATCTCCGGCTCGTGCCGGTGGACCCCGACGTTATAGGCGCGGAATCCCTCGGAGACCTCGCAGAAGAGACTGCCGACCTTTCCCTCCCGGCCGGCTCCGCTGACCCCCGACTTTGAGTCGATGAAGATATCGCCTTCGAGCATTCCGTGTTTGACGAGAGGATACAGGGGGAGAATGGCCGACGTCGGATAGCAACCCGGATTGCCGACGAGCTTCACCCCCTTGATCTTCTCCCTGTAGAGTTCGGGGAGGCCGAAGACCGCCTGTGCGGCAAGCTCTTTCGCCGTGTGGGGCACGTAGGCACTCTCGTAGATCGCAAGGTCCTCGAAACGGAAGTCGGCGCTGAGGTCCACGATGAGGGCCTTTCCGTCGAAAAGCTCCCGGGCCTTGTCCATTGCGGTCCCGTGGGGGAGACACAGGAAATAGACGTCGCAGGAGCCGCGATGGTCCCCGTCCGTCGGCTGAAGCACCTCCTCCAGCCGGCCCCGGAAAAGGGGAAAGATATCCGATATCTTGCGGCCCCGATACGTATTGGACGTGATGAGCTTTATCTTCGCATCGGGATGAGTAAGGAGCAAGGACATCAGGACGGCGCCTGTATAGCCCGTTGCTCCTACGATTCCGATATTGAGCATCGATCTATCTCTTGGAGAACTGGAAGCTGGCGCGTGCGCCTTTCTTTCCGTATTTCTTCCGTTCCTTGGATCTCGGGTCCCTCGTGATGAGGCCCTGTTTCTTCAGGGTGACCCTGAGGCCGGCGTTCACTTCGAGGAGGGCCTTGGCGATGCCGTGGCCGAGGGCCCAGGCCTGTGCGGGTATCCCGCCGCCGTATATGTTCGCGACGACATCGAACTTGCCGATGTTGTTCGTCAGCATCAAAGGCTTGTTCACCATAAGCCGGAGTTCTTCAACGGGAAAGTAATCCTCGAACGGCCTGCCGTTGATAAGGAATTCCCCGGACCCCTGCCTTATCCAGACCCGCGCCACGGCGGTCTTTCTCTTACCAGTTGCGTAGTACCTCTTTTCAGGCACCTTGTACCTCCTTCAACGATATCTCCCTGGGCATCTGGGCCTTGTGCGGATGTTCGCTGCCCCTGTACACTTTCAGTTTCTTGAGGATCTTCCTGCCGAGCGTGTTCTTGGGGAGCATGCCCTTCACAGCCTGATAGATCACCTCTTCCGGCTTCTTCTCGAGCATGGTCTTCGCGTTCGTCACGCGCAGGCCGCCGGGAAAGTTGCTGTGCTTCTGATAGGTCTTTTGCAGGAGCTTCGCTCCCGTGAGCTTCACCTTGTCGGCATTGACGACGATGACAAAGTCACCCGTGTCGGCATGAGGCGTGAAGACCGGCTTCGTCTTACCCCGGAGGATCATGGCAACCCTGGCGGCGAGCCTTCCCAGCACCACACCGTCGGCGTTCATTACGTACCAGTCATTCGAAACTTCGCCTTCTTTTGGAAAATATGTCTTCATAACCGTTTTCACCCTTAAAAAAATTTGTCTAAATTAATACATTTGGTATGCTAAGTCAAGCAAAACTTTGAGATTTACGCCCATTTGAAGGCCTTTCAGGGCCCTTTCGGAGAGACGAGAAGAACGAGGTCGTCGCGTTTCCTCTTCCGGTCCCCGGTCGATTCGCTGAGCGCCCTTTCAAACGTCCGCGCTCCACATTCACTTTCGATCCCCCCTACAAAGGCCTCTTCCGTGATGAGGTGCCTGCCGGAGCCTCCTGCAAAGGAACAGACCTCCCGGAGGCCGCTCAAGGCCCTCAGGGGAGACTTCCTGTCGAGATAGAAAAGGAAAGAGGAATTGCCCACCCCGTACATCGCCACGTTCCCCCGCGATACCCCCTCTATCCTTGACGCGACCTGACGGGCGAAGGGCTTCAGACCACGGCCTCTTTCGCCTATCGAGGTCCCGGCGGTAAAGGTCCACAGAAGGATCCCGAAGAAGACAAGGACAAGAAGGGCCGAACCCGGCACGAACATCCTCCTCACGATGAAGAAGAGCGCCGCGACCCCGGCTGCGACGATCACCGGTCCCGCTATGACCTCCGAGAGATGACGGTACGCCTCGAAACCGAAATACCCGGCGACGAGCGCCACTCCCGCGATGACGGGGATGAACGCCGTGACGACAAGGGATGCCTTCATGGCCGGGGATCCCTTTTCCCTCTCGCGCTCCAGAAATCCTGCCAGTGACCTCCCGATGATGAGCGCGAAGGCGGGGACAAGGGGCAGTATGTAATAGCTCCTCCTTGAACCGGAAAGGGTAAAAAAGAGGAATATGGCGACCGTCACGGTGGCAAGCCACCGCCGCTCAGGCCCGCCTCCCCATCTTCTCATGTGGATGAGGGCTCCGACGGCAAGGAACGTCCAGGGGATCAGGAACACGGGAATGTGTTTGAAATAGATGTAGAAGGGTTCCACGTGATCGAAGGGTTCCAGGAACCGCACCACGTTCTCACGCCACATGAGCTCGACGGCTTCCCAGGACCCGGTCATGATCACCGGCAGGAAAAGAAGCAGGACAAAGAGGGCAAGGCCGCAGACCGCCCCCAGGATGCCTTTCCGAGAGAGTATCCAGTCAAAATGCTCCGCCGCCTTCATTCGGGTCCTGCCAAACCCGTCCTGCCTGATGTCCCAGATCGTCTCCACGCAGCTCACCGCTATCACCGCCGTCACGGCGACGGCAGGCGCGAGCGGACCCTTGCAGAAGGAAGAGACGGCCGCTATGAGGTAAAAGGAGAGATACCGGTGGAACGGGCGCCCGGCACCCCTGCCCTGCAGGACCCAGAGCATCGACCATATGGCAAGGACGTTCAAGACCTCCGCCGACGCCGTCCTCGACCAGAAGCCGAACATGACTGTCGTCAGGAGGACAAGGCCGGCATACAACCCCGGGGTGAGGCCGAAAAGGCCCCTGCCGATGGCGAAGATGAGGGCCACCGTGCCCACTCCGGCAAGGGCACCGGGGAGCCGGGCGGACATTTCCGTCACCCCCGAAAAGAGCGAGAAGGGAATGATCGCCCAGTAACTGAGCAGCGGTTTGTCGAAGTAGACAACGCCGTTGATGGTGGGGAGAAAATAGTCGCCGCTCAGCATCATCTCACGGGCGATAACCGCCCACCGGCCTTCGGATCCCCACAGCGAACGCCACGAAAGACCGGAAAAGAAAAGGACGCCGGCGGCGGCAACAAGGACGGCCAGCACCGCGTATTCAGCAAAGGTCCATCTCTGACCGGGTGCGGGGTTCACGGTGGGTCCCATGGGGCTATTGCGCTTTGAGGGCCGGTTCTTCCTTCTTGCACTGGACGAGAAGGCTGGCAACGAAGAGGACTATGGTCGAAAGCAGGAGCGCAAAGCCATGAGGGTTGTCGCTGATGACGGCAGGATCGAAAGACCAGAGCTTCTGCAGGTCCGCCGCCTTCAGGGTGTGGATGAATATGATGAGGAAACCCGTCGCCCAGAAGCGCATGAACCGGGATATCTCGTTCCGGGTGATCCTCTGCATCGAAAATCCCCTTCCCACTCCCTTCAAGCTGCGGACGGAGTAAGCATCGGGGAAGATCTGGGGGACATCGAGACTGTACCGCAGGTACTCGCCAGTGTGGAGCCGAGCCAGTGTGGCCTCCTCTTTTCTGATCGTCGGGCCGTAGGACCAGTAGAACAGGAAGGGGTATATCAGGAGAAGGTAGACGTTCCCGCTCACGAGGCAGAAGCTCGAATCTATGAGATAGTTCGCCATGTAGTAAGGATGGCGGACCACGCTGTATGTCCCCTCCCGGCACAGGACCACGTTGCGGATGAGGACCCCCTTTGTCATATAATGGAAGAAACAGCCGAAGATAAGGAGCACACCCGCCACCGAGAGCCTTACCCAATCGAGGTTGTAAAGCACGGCGGAGATGAGGCAGACCACGATGATGATGTCACGGAGATTGCTGCGGTTGATGAACGGTCGCCTGCCGCCGGAGCGCCTCTCGTCTTCCCGGTTCAAGTCCCGGGGTGTTCTCTTTTCGGCAGGTTCCTCGTTCGCCACAAGTATTGGTCCTGTATTGCTTTTTCTCTTTGCCGGTGGTATCTTTTACTGTCGTTACCTATATCACGAGCACAGAAATATTACAAGAAATAATAACTTAGGCGGATTCCAATGAAAAAATTCAAGATCCTCGTCACAGATCATCTCGCCGAAGAAGGTTTGAAGATACTCGCGGCGGACAAGGCGGTGGAAGTCGAAGTCAAGGCAGGCATAAAGGTCGAAGAGCTGAAGACCATCATCGGCAATTACGATGCCATCATCACCCGCAGCGGCACGACGGTCAAGGAAGGTCTCATCGAGAACCCGGGCCGGCTCAAGATAATCGGACGCGCCGGTGTCGGCGTGGACAATATCGACATAGAGGCGGCAAGCAAAAAAGGCCTCATCGTCCTCAACGCCCCCACGGGCAACACCCTCGCCGCCACTGAGCTCACCATGGGCATCATGCTCGCCGCCGCCCGCAAGATACCCCTTGCCAACGAATCTCTGAAACAGGGCAAGTGGGACCGGAAGAAATTCATGGGCATCGAACTCCATAACAAGACCCTCGGCATCATCGGTCTCGGCCGCATCGGGAGCAATGTCGCCATCCGCGCGAAAAGCTTCGGCATGAAGGTCATCGCCTACGACCCGTACATCAAGAAGAGCAAGGCCGAGTCCCTCGGCGTCGCCCTCTACGATGAGCTTGACGACCTCCTCAAGGTCTCCGACGTCATCACCTTCCACACGCCGCTCACCGGCACGACGAGGAACATGATAACGGCCGACAAGCTGGCCATCATGAAGGACAATGTCATCCTCGTCAACTGCGCCCGGGGCGGTATCGTGAACGAGAACGATCTCTATGAGGCCCTCGTGTCGGGCAAGATATTCGCCGCCGGCGTGGACGTCTGGGTGGAGGAACCTCCGAAGAACAACAAACTCCTCACCCTGGAGAATGTCTTCGCGACTCCGCACATCGGCGCCAACACCGCCGAGGGGCAGAAGGCGGTCTCGGCCATCGTCGCCGAGCAGGTCCTCAACGCGCTCCATGGCAGGCCCTACCAGCATGGCGTCAACATACCTTTCATGAAGTCACTCCTTCCCGACCACCTCCAACTGTATTTCAACCTCGCCGAGAAGATGGGCAAGCTTGCGGCGCAGATCAGCAAGGGCCGGCCCGAGAAGATATCGGTCATCATGGTGGGAAAGAACTTCGAGGAAGACCTCTGCGAGCGCAAGTTCGACGTCCCTTTCAGCTACCAGCCCTTCACCATAGCGGGGATCAACGGTTTTCTCGATATCTCCCTCCAGGGTTCCGTCACCTATATCAACGCGCCTTATCTGGCCAAGGACCGCAACATCATCGTTGAGGAATCAAAAACGGAGCAGTTCGACAAGTTCAACGATCTCATCATCTTCAGCCTCAAGACCGACGTCGAGGAGACCACCATAGCGGGTACCGTCTTCCCCGATAAACTGGGCAGGATCGTCCTTCTCGATCGCTTCCATCTCGACGTTATCCCCGAGGGGACATTCCTTGCCTTCAAGATCATGGACCGCCCCGGCGTTATCGGCAAGGTCGGCACCATTCTGGGCGATCACGGCATCAACATAGCGAGCTTCACCGTCTCCCGCATGGTCCAGGGCGAGGAGGTCGCCTTCGTTTCCGTGGACTGCCCCATCGGCAAGGACGTCCTCAAGCACATAAGGGCCATAGACGGAATGATAGAAGCGATAGAGATAAGCCTCTAGAGGCAGCTTGAATCGCTTGAACAGCTTGACAGGCTGCTGACTCCTCTTTTCGTCATCCCGGACCTGATCCGGGATCCAGAGGTCTCTCTAACACATCGTTTTTCCTGGATTCCGGCCTTCGCCGGAATGACGACAGACCGTAACCTCAGTTCGAAAACCCGCTTGATCAACAGCCCGTTGAGCGCCTAGAACGAATGATGGGAGAGAGTCTTTCCCGTTCAAGCGGCTCAAGCTGTTCGAGCGGTTCAAACCGTCTTTTCTTTATCCAGTATCTCCCGTATCCTCCTGGCGAGGGCTGTCATTGTGAAGGGTTTTCGGATGATGCTTATGCCCTGGTTCTGGATGGTGCTTATGTTCGCGGCATCGAGGCTGTAGCCCGTCATGAAAAGGACGTCGATGTCGGGCCTCACCTTTTTTATCTCGTGGTACACGTCGAGCCCGTTCATGCCAGGCATGGCTATGTCCAGAAGGGCCATGTCTATCTCCCCTGGCTTCTCGCGAAACAGGGCAAGGGCATCATCGCCGTTCCTGGCGGCGACGACCCTGTATCCCAGTGTCCGCAAGAAGTCGGCGGCGATCTTCCTCAGGGCATCCTCGTCCTCACCGATGAGGACCGTCTCGGTCCCGCCGCCGACGCCCTGTTCCATCAACCTCTGTACCTTCGTCTTTTCCTCAGAGACAGGCAGATAGAACTTGAAGGTCGCTCCCCTGCCTTCCTCGCTGTCGCAGATGACGAAGCCGCCGTGCTGTTTGACGATCCCCAGAACGACGCTCAGACCAAGTCCTTTCTTCTCGCCCGACGCGTCCGTCGTGTAGAAGGGTTCGAATATCTTCTCCCTGAGGCCCGCATCCATGCCGCGCCCGGTATCGGAAACGGAGATCACGGCATAGGAGCCGGGCACTATCTTTCCGTCGAGAGTGGTCGTCACATCCGTCATGTTCTCCGTGTAGACCCGGATGGTCAGCGTCCCTGCCCCATCCATGGCCTCCCGCGCGTTCACCACCAGATTGAGGAAGGCCTGGGCTATCCTTGCCACATCGATCTTCGCGAATATAGGCGTCGAAGGCACCGACAGGACGATGGTGATCCCATCGCCGATGATCCTCCGCACCATCTTCTCGAAATCCCGCACCACGGACCCGACATCCACCGTCTTCATATGCATGGGGTGGCGGCTCCCCGATGCCAGAAGGGCGTCCACCATGTCCGCCGCCCTGAAAACCTCTTCCTCGATGGCCGAAAGGTATGAGCCCATTTCGTCCGTGCAGTCCGGGGATATCTTCGCGAGTTGGGCGTTGCCCACGATTATATTGAGGATGTTGTTGAAGTGGTGCGCCATGTCCCCGATCAGTTCCCGGACCGCGTCGATCTTTTGAAACGCCCTGACCTGCTGCTCGAGTTGCCTTATACCCGTCAGGTCCCGGATGATGCCGTGGAATATGACGACGTTGCCCACCTCGTCATAGACGGCATTCACCGTGATGGAAACGACGATCACAGTACCGTCACTGCGCTTCAGGGCAAGGTCATGCATGCTGGCGCTGCCGTACTTTTCTATGGCAGCCCTGAAGCTGGTCCGGTCCTCGGGGTTGCAGTAAAGGTCCTGCGCCAGGTCGAGGTCAAGCATCTCCTCCTTCTTCCTGAAACCGAAGAGATCGAGACCGGCCCTGTTGATGTCGACGATCCTTCCCTCCGGCGTCGACATGAAGACGGCGTCCTTCGTCTCTTCGAAGAGACGGCGGAACTTCTCTTCCGACTTCCGCAGACGTTCCAGCGCGCTCTTCTTCTCCGTCACATCCCTGAACAGCGCGATCATGTGCCACTTGTCGCCCACCTTCTCGGACAGGAGACACAATTCGATGTTGGTCTCGACACCCTCCGCTCCCATGACCGAAAGGTCGAGCAGCCTGTCGGAGCCCACCACCTCTTCCGCTATCGTCGATACGGGCATCACCTCGGCTATCGCCATCTGCAGCTTCTGTTCGTCGGAGAACTGATAAGGCCTGAGGAACTCACCGATCTCCATATCGGAAACCCGTCGATCCTCACGTCCCGTGATCTTAAGGGCAGCCGGGTTCGCGTAGAGGACCTTGCCCGCGTCGTTGAGGAGCACGAGCGCCTCCTGACTCGCGTGACTGAAAAGCTTGAACCTCTCCTCACTCTCCCGGAGCGCCGTCTCGGCCCTTTTGCGGTCGCCTATGTGCCTTACGAGACCAACGCACCTTTGCCCCTCCGCCGGAACGCTGTACCGGGCGAGGGTCACCTCCACATCCACCGGCTCGCCGCCCTTTCTCTTCAACGTGGCCTCGTACGTGGAAACACCGTAGCTTTCCGCCCCCATGGCCCCGAAAGCTCCCCTGAACCTCTTTTCCGGATCGACGTCATCGATGGACATCCGCAGAAGCTGGCCGGGATCGTGGTCAAGCATCATGCCGAGGGATGGGCTTGCGTAAAGAAAAGCTCCCTCTCCATCTGTTATGAAGAAACCCTCCCGAATGGAGGTTATGAGGACGCGGAACAGGCTGCGGCAGACATCCGGCCAACCGAACAGGCGGTCAAACTCGCTGATGGATCCGTCTTTTTCCGTCACCTGCCACCCTCCTTGCAGCGGACAGCGTAACCGGGCAGCGGGTCCGCCATAAGTGTATTATAGCACCTGACTTCGTTTTGTAAACCGGCCCTGCCCGTGCCGGCAGGGCGCCGTGCCGGTAACGGCAATGCCACGACCACAGGCCCGTCAGCCCCGGCAGGGCGCCGAGAAAACATATTTCAAAGCTTATGGTTTTCTGATATGCTTTACCTATGCCGAAAGAAAAGCCCAAACCAAAAAAAGACCTGAAAAAACGCAAAGATATAATACTGGAGATCAAGAGCGGCAACAAGGACAAGGAGAAGAAGACCAAGAGCTTTACCTTCCTCTATTTCATCATCGCAATCATCGCCATATTCGTGATCCACAGCTACCTCTCCTTCCGTTCCGAGATAAAGACCATTCCCTACAGCGAATTCAAGGGCCTCATCGCCCAGATGAAGGTCTCGGACCTCATCATCGACACCGAAAAGATCCAGGGAACGATGGCACAGCAAGACGGAAAGAAGGTGAAGTTCGTGACAAGCAGGGTCGAAGACCCTGACCTCGTCAAGGACCTTCAGAAGAGCAACGTCCAGTTCTCCGGCTCCTTCGAGAACAAGATCCTCAGGGTCATCATCGAATGGATACTCCCCTTCGCCATCATAATACTCATCTGGAACCTCCTTATGCGGAGGATGGGCGGGGCGCCCTCGAGCGTGCTCAATTTCGGCAAGAGTCGGGGCAAGATCTACGGAGAGGACGAGATAAAGATAACCTTCGATGACGTCGCCGGGGTCGACGAGGCAAAAGAGGAGCTCCAGGAGATAATCGAATATCTTCGCTACCCGCAGAAGTTCCTCGATCTCGGCGGAAAGATACCCAAGGGCATTCTTCTCGTCGGTCCGCCGGGCACGGGCAAGACCCTTCTCGCCAAAGCAGTCGCCGGCGAGGCGAAGGTGCCCTTTTTCAGCATGAGCGGATCCGATTTCGTCGAGATGTTCGTCGGGGTCGGCGCCTCGCGGGTGAGAGACCTTTTTTCCCAGGCCCAGCAGAAGGCCCCCTGCATCATCTTCATCGATGAACTGGACGCCCTGGGTAAGGCACGGGGCATGAACCCCCTCTCGTCGCACGACGAACGCGAGCAGACCCTGAACCAGCTTCTCGCCGAAATGGACGGTTTCGACACCAAGACAGGGGTCATCATCGTAGGCGCGACGAACAGGCCCGAGATACTCGACCCCGCACTCTTGAGGCCCGGCAGGTTCGACAGGCACGTCCTTGTCGACAGACCCGATATCAAGGGCCGCGAAGAGATATTGAAGGTGCACGTGAGAGAGGTCAAACTGGCACGCAATATCGATCTTTCCGTCATTGCCGCCAGGACCCCCGGCTTTGTTGGCGCCGACCTGGCAAACCTCATCAACGAAGCCGCTCTTCTCGCCGCCCGAAAAGGAAAGTCGTCCGTGACGATGGAGGAGTTCGAAGAGGCCATCGACCGCGTTGTGGCAGGCCTTGAAAAGAGAAAAAGGGTGATGAGCAAGAAGGAAAAGGAGATCGTCGCCTACCACGAAACGGGCCATGCCCTCATGGCGGAATCCCTGGAGAGCGCGGACCCCGTCCACAAGATATCCATAATCCCCCGCGGCATTTCCGCCCTGGGATACACGATGCAGCTTCCCACGGAAGACCGCTACCTCATGACGAAGAGCGAGCTCATCGACCGCATGTGCGTCCTCCTCGGGGGAAGGATAGCCGAAGAGATCATCTTCTGCGAGATCTCGACAGGTGCCCAGAATGACCTCGCGCGGGCAACGGACATAGCGCGATCCATGGTGAAGCAGTACGGCATGAGCGAGAAGCTCGGCCACATGACCTTCGAACAGGAACGCAAGCCTCTCTTCCTCGATATCGCCCCCGGCTCGGGCACGAAGGAGTACAGCGAGGAGACAGCCAGGGAGATCGATAACGAGGTGAAGGCCATCATCGAGCATTCCTACACAAAGGTCAAGGACACCCTCACGAAGAAACGCGACCTCCTGGAACTGGTCGCCAGGACTCTCCTCGAAAAGGAATCCATAGACGGTGAAGAACTGAGGAACATGCTGAAAGAGCACGGGGAGGGGGATCATGGTAACGAATCTCGATAAGAAACAGATCGACCTCATCAAGGAATCGCTGTGCGTTTACGAGAAGGCGCGGGAGTTTAAATCCCTGCTCCGACAGGGACAACTTTTCTTTGCCAACATCGAGGACTTCGTGGACGACAGGGGCAGGAGCTGTCTTTTCAGGCTCAAGGAGATGTGTCACGACCTCTTCCGCAATTCGTCGGAGGCGAGCTACAAGGAGAAGCTCTTCGATATGACCGTCGGCTACACCTTTCACGGCGCGATGAAACTCCGCGAGAACCTCTACCTTCTCGAATACTATCAGCCTCAGTGCGAGATAGCCCTTGAGGACCTGACGGAACAGGAAAAGAAGATCGTCAACGAAATAAGCGTACTGGTGCGGAAGGCGCGGGGGCGCCTGAAGGAAGAGCTCAAGGAGGTCACCGTCCTTGCTGACGAACTGGTGACACAGCTTAAGGACCTCATCCTTCTCTATCGGGGAAACTACCTTCTCCCCCGCTTCCTGTATGAATACGAAAAGACCCTTACAAAGATGTATGGACGCAAGGGCTTCGAGGATATCCTGGTCACGGCGTACGCGGACGGCAAAAAGCTCCTTCTCTTCAAGACGGCCAACAGCTACCTTGAAAGTGAATACTTCGACACGGCCAGGAAGCTCTTCAAGCGCCTCATCGGAACGGACACATCCAACACGGTCGCCCTCTTTCTTTACCTCTTTGCCTCTGCCAACCATTTCTACTTCAAGAACATGTTCACACGGGCCCTGGGGCTCGCAAAAAGGGCGGAGGGCATGACCGTCGACGCGGGCATCAGGGAGAAATATCGTCCCCTCCTGACACGGCTCATCGCCGACCTGTCGAGGGAAATAAAGAAGAAGAGGGACGAGCGGAGGTAACCATGCCCATTTATGAATATACGTGCCGGAAATGCGGCAACGAATTCGAAGTGATAGTCTTCGGTGACGACGTACCCGAATGCCCCAGGTGCGGGGACAAGGACCTGCAGAGGAACATGTCCTCCTTCGGGTTCTCCGCGGGCTCGGGATTCAAGTCGTCGGGTCGGTCGGGCGGCTCCTGCGCCGGGTGTTCCTCACCCAACTGTTCGAGCTGTTCGTGACAGGGAACGGCTTCACCGGTATTGTCGACACGCCGGCCACGCCCCGCCCCGCAGACCTTGTCCGCAGGATATCCCGGCTCATCAGAACGAAAGGGATGGTGAACGAGGGGGACCGCGTTCTCGTCGGTTTCTCCGGGGGCGTCGATTCGGCAACGCTCCTTTATGTCCTCAGGGAGATCAGGGAGAAAATGCCATTCGGTCTCGCCGTTGCCCACGTGAACCACCTCCTGAGACGGGAAGAATCGGAAAGGGACGAGGCCTTTGTGAGGGAGACAGCAAAGCGCCATGGACTTCCCTGTTTCGTCGAAAGGGCGGACGTGAAGGCGTATTCCCGGTCGACGGGGCTCTCCGTACAACACGCCGGCAGGGACATCCGGTATCGTTTCTTCAACGAAACAGCCGATCGCGAAGGCTACACGAGGATCGCTCTCGCGCACAATCTCGACGACCAGGTCGAGACCTTCCTCCTGCGTCTCGCCAAAGGGACGGGCATTCGTGGCCTGTCTTCCATACCTCCCGCCCGCGAGAGGATAGTCCGGCCTTTTCTTACGACCTACCGTTCGGAAATAGAATCCTACGCCGCCGCCCGCTCCATTCCCTTCGTCAGCGATTCCTCCAACGACAAAACGGTATACGAGCGCAACTACATCCGTCACAGGATCATCCCTCTCTTTGACGAATTGAACCCCGCGTTCAGGGAAAAGGTCGTCTCCCTCCTCGGCGACCTGACAGAGATAAACAGTCTCTTCGACGAAAGGAAACGTTCCTTCACGGAGAAGAACGTCCGAAGGCTGGAAGGGGACGTCCACGTGCCCGTCGCGCCCCTCGTGGAACTCGATGACGAGACCTTTTTCCGGGTCGTGAGCGACATCGTGGCGGACATGGCGCCCGTCGTCCCTTTGCGGGAGCACATCGAGCTCGTCAGAAAGGTCCTGTCCTCCCGAAGACCCAACCTGCGCCTCGATCTCCCGGGTCATGTCCTGGCAAGAAAGACCTACGACACGCTCATACTCACCACGAAGAGGCCGGAGCCGGCGATCACGCAGACCTTTTCCCTCGGTGAGGGAAGGACCAGTATCGCCGCCCTCAGGATCGACGCCACCGTCACGGTGGTGAAGAGGCGTCCTCCGTCCTATCCGAGGGACAACTTCACGGCATACTTTGACCTCGACAAGCTGGGACCCCGGGACAGCCTCGCGATCCGGACGTTCCGCGCGGGTGACAGGTTTCATCCTCTGGGCATCGACAAACCCGTAAAGTTAAAGGATTTCTTCATCTCCCGGAAGATACCCCTCGAGTCCCGCAGACAGGTTCCCCTCCTCCTTGCAGGCGATACCATTGCCTGGGTCGTGGGCCACAGGATCGATGAGCGGTGCAAGATCGACGAGAGTACCCGCAGGATCCTCAAGGTCGCCGTAAGGAAATCCTGTCAACCACCCTCAATTTCTGATTGACAGAGCCTTCCCTCATGGTGTAAAAGTTACGGCACCAAAAACAAGCGAAAGGAGTTGCTCTATGTTATCTGCCAGGGCCGCCTCTCTGAAACCCTCACCCACACTCGCCATCTCGGCCAAGGAAAAAGCACTCAAGGCACAGGGGATCGATATCGCCGGCTTCGGCGCGGGCGAGCCTGACTTCGACACCCCTGCCCATATCAAGGAAGCGGGGATAAAGGCCATTAACGACAACTTCACCCGCTACACCCCCGTCACCGGCATCGATCCTCTCAAGGACGCCATAATAGACAAGTTCTCCCGCGACAACGGGCTCACCTATAAACGGGAGGAGATCATCGTCTCCTGCGGCGGAAAACACGGACTCTACAACCTTTTCCAGGCCCTCTTCCAGGAAGGCGACGAGGTCATTGTCCCCGCCCCCTTCTGGGTATCCTACCCCCCCATGATCGAGCTCGCGGGTGCCAAACCCGTCATCCTCGAAACCAGGGAGGAAGACGATTACCAGATCACCCCGGACCTCCTCAAGAAATATCTCACGCCCAGAACGAAAGCGATCATACTCAATTATCCCTCGAATCCCGTGGGCTCCGTGTTCTATCACGAGAACCTCGAGGCAATAGGCAAACTCGCGGTGGAGAAAGGTTTCTACCTCATCTCCGACGAGATATATGAAAAACTCGTCTACGACTACAAACACGTCAGCATCGCCTCCATGGACCCGGCGTTCAAGGAGCGGACGATCATATGCCACGGCGTTTCCAAGACCTACGCGATGACAGGCTGGAGGATCGGCTACAGCGCGGGCCCTGCCCCCATCATAAAGGCCATGGGGAACATCCAGAGCCAGAGCACGTCCAACCCGACCTCTGTGTCGCAGATGGCGGCCCTCGCGGCCCTTTCCGGCAAGCAGGACTTCATCGGCACCATGGTCGCCGAGTTCAAGAAGAGAAAAGACTTTCTCGTTAAGAGCTTAAGGAGCATAGAAGGCGTGACCTGCTATGACCCCAGGGGCGCCTTCTACGTGTTCCCCAACCTCAATGTCGTCGTGGGCAAGAAGTATAAGGACCGCATCGTCGATTCCTCAACGGCCCTGACGGAGATCCTCCTCGACGACTTCCACACCGCCGTGGTCCCCGGCGTGGAGTTCGGCAAGGAAGGGTACCTGAGGCTTTCCTTCGCCACATCCATGGACGTCATCGAAAAGGGCGTCGAGAGGATAGCGAGGGCGGTGGCATCGATGAGCTGAAAACTTCAGAACGAACCTCACGAGGGGGGAACCGACGCGGACTCGCGCGCGGTTCCCCCTTTTGGTCCCTCAAGGCCGGGATGAAAAAACGAGGGGATTGTGCTATTATGATGGGTAAAGTTTAAGGAGGGTGCAATGGCAGAGAAGCAGGCGAAAAAACGTGTAACATTTAAATTCAGCGACGCGGGGGCAGGCCACGTTTGTATCGCAGGTTCTTTCAACTCCTGGGACCCGTCGGTTCGCCCTCTGAAGAAGGACGCGAAGGGGGTCTGGAAAACGAGCATCACCCTTTCCCCGGGCGTCTACCAGTATCGGTTCATCGTCGACGGCAGCTGGATGGAAGACCCCTCCTCCAGTCATAAGGAGATGAACGAGTTCGGGGGTTTCAATTCCGTGATCATCGTCTGATCACCTATCGAAACCCCGAAGATCTCGAAGGACAGTTTCCGGTCCGGTGAGCACGGGACCGGTCTAATCGCTTCACATCCGCCTTACACCGATCGAGGGACGCAGAAACATTCGACGGGTTCTTAAGCCTTGTTCTACGTGCCATCCGGAGCCTCGGGCACCTCAGAATCAGATTGTAATCGATGGCAAAGTTGACTATACTCTAGCCATCCAGACCAGGAGGCGAATGATGCTTGAAGGACACATTTACAAGACCTTCGATCTTGAACTGAAAGAGCTGAAGGAGAAGCTCCTTTATGAGGGCGGGCTCGTCGAGAAGGCCATCAGCAATGCCATCAGGGCCCTTCTTGAACGCAACTCGGACCTTGCCGAGAAGGTCATAGAGGATGACCCGGTCATCAACGCCCTCGAAGTGGAGATCGATGAGTTCTGTCTCAAACTCCTGGCGCTCAGACAGCCCGCGGCCCGTGACTTGAGGTTCATCACCACCGCCATCAAGATCAACTACGACCTGGAACGGATCGGCGACATGGCCGTCAACATCTGCGAGAGGGTCCAGGAACTGAACCAGGAACCTCAGTTGAAACCCTACATCGACCTTCCCATGATGGCCGACACGGTGCAGCTGATGCTCAAGGAAAGCCTCGATGCCTTCGTCAAGGAGGACGTGGCCATGGCGCGGAAGGTCACCAAGGACGACCAGAAGGTGGACCAGCTCCTCGACCAGATCTTCCGCGAGCTCCTGACATACATGATGCAGGACATGCGGACCATATCACGGGCCACGCGTGTGCTCTTCATCTCCAAGTACCTGGAACGGATGGCCGATCATGCCGTCAATATCGCCGAACTAGTCATCTTCCTCGTGGAGGGAAAGATAATACGACACTCCAGAGATCCCCAGGAATAGCATATGAGTGTCAGGCACTGGGTCATACTTCTACCTCTTATCGCCGCTCTTCTCTCCTGTTCAGCCGTGTCCAGCGACAAACCCGGGAAGAAACACACGATCACGATCGCCGGTTCCACGTCCGTCATGCCCTTCACGGAGAAACTGGCGGAGCACTTCATGGTGGACCACAAGAACTTTATCGTCGATGTGCAGGGAGGGGGATCCACCGCCGGCATCCAGGCCGTGATCAACAACACTGTCGAGATCGGAATGTCATCACGGCAACTGAAGGATGAAGAGAAGAAGCTCAACACGATAACCATCTGCTATGATGGGATAGCGGTCGTCGTGCATCCCGACAACCCCGTCGGAGAGCTGGACCTCGACAGCATACGCAAGATATTCACCGGCCGCATCTCCAACTGGCGGCAGTTGGGGTGGGTCGACAGGAGGATAGACGCAGTGTCCCGTGAGGAGGGGTCTGGCACGCGGGGTGCCTTTGAAAGCCTGGTCATGAAGGATAAGGAGATCGACGACGGCACCATGGTACAGGATTCCAACGGCTCCGTGAAGGAGGTCGTCGCCACCGATCCCTACGCGATAGGGTACATATCCATGGGACTTGTCGACAAGAAGGTGCGGCCCGTCGCCATCGGTGGCGTGAAACCTTCCATAAAGACCATCAAATCAGGCCGCTACAAGCTGGTGCGTCCCTTTCTTTACGTGACCAACGGCGAACTGGACCTGAAATCGAGGCAGTTCGTTGACTACGTCCTTTCAAAGGAAGGGCAGAAGATACTCAAGAACGAAGGACTCGTGGGGTTCTATGATTGACAGGACGGTATTGAAGGAGCATCTCGTCAAGTGGGTGCTCGTCGCCTTCGCGCTCTCATCGCTTCTCTTTCTCTTTCTCATCTTCATCTTCATCCTGGCGGAGGGACTGCCCCTTTTCCTCAAGGTAGGCCTCAACAAGATCATCTTCGGGATGAAGTGGGCCCCTACCAAGGGTTACTTCGGCATATTCCCGATGATCATATCGTCATTTCTCGTCACCATCGGGGCCCTCATCATAGGCGCTCCGTTGGGTCTGTCCTGCGCGATATACCTCTCGGAATACGCGGGCAAGAGAACGAGAATGCTCCTCAAGCCCGCCATCGAGCTCCTTGCCGGCATCCCGTCGGTGGTGTTCGGGTTTCTCGGTGTCATTTACATCGTGCCCCTCGTCAGGAACTATCTCGGGGGATCCGGGTTCTCTCTCATGTCCACCTGCCTCGTTCTTGGCGTCATGATCCTGCCGACGATCATCAGCATCTCCTTCGACGCCCTGGTAAGCGTGCCCAGGACATATCGGGAGGGTTCCGCCGCCATGGGGGCGACGAAGTGGCAAACCATCTACAAGGTCATCATACCCTCCGCCAAGTCGGGGATCCTGGCAAGCTTCATCCTCGGCATGGGACGGGCGATAGGAGAGACGATGGCGGTTATCATGATCGCCGGCAACGCCCTCAAGATACCCACAAGCATCCTTGACCCCTTAAGGACGTTGACGGGCAATATCGCCCTGGAACTGGCGTATGCCACCGGCGACCACCGTTTGGGGCTCTTCTCGACGGGCGTCGTCCTCATGGTCATCATCATGATACTCAATTACGTCGCTAACTTCGGCATCAAGAGGAAGATCGCAAAATGAGAATCAACCCCCGGTTCATAAACCGCTTCGTACGGATGGGGCTCAACGTCCAGGCATACTTCACCGTCGGCATCCTCATCATCATCGTGGCGATCATCTTCTTTAAAGGATTCCCTCACGTCAATTTCGCCTTCATCTTTTCCTTCCCCGAGGACATGGGGAGGGAAGGCGGCATCTTTCCCTCCATCGTGGGAACGATCCAACTCGCGCTGCTGTCCATCCTGCTCGCCACGCCGCTTGGCCTCGGGACGGCGATATTCCTCACCGAGTACACGAAAGAATCGCTCTTCACGAAATTCATCCGCTTCGGCGTCGAGTCTCTGGCGGGCATCCCGTCCATCCTCTACGGCCTCTTCGGTTTCATATTCTTCGTGATAAAGCTCAAGATGGGATGGTCGCTCCTCGCGGGCGTCCTCACGATGACCATTATGATCCTGCCGACGATCATCAGGACTTCGGAAGAGGCCATAAGGGCCGTGCCCCGCCAGCTCAGGATAGTCAGTTACTCCCTGAGCGCAAGCAAGTGGGAAACGATAAAGAAGGTGGTCATCCCGGCGGCGATCCCCGGGATACTCACCGGCATCATGCTCAGCATCGGGCGGGCCGTGGGCGAGACGGCGGCCATCATCTTCACCATGGGCAGCTCCTTAAGGCTCCCCCTGTCTCTCATGGATTCGGGCAGGACCATGGCGGTCCACTTCTATATCCTCGCCCGCGAAGGGATCTCCATGGAGAAGGCGTACGGCACGGCCGTGGTGCTTGTGCTGAGCATCCTTCTTATCAACATACTCGCGTACTATATCATGAACAAGGCCATTGCACGCTACTCATAGGACAGAGATGGACACAAAGATCGCGACTGACAGATTACGGTTATCCTTCGGCAAGACAGAGGTACTGAAAAGCATCAGCATCAAGGTTCACAGGAACACCATCACCGGTTTCATGGGGCCTTCGGGAAGCGGAAAATCCACCCTCATCTCCGTTATCAACCGCATGATAGATTTCGAGAACAACGTGAGGATCGAGGGCGATGCCACCATCGACGGGACGAGCATCCTTGACGGGAGCATCAATCCCATAGAACTTCGAAGACGGGTCGGCACCGTTTTCGCCGTTCCCATCCCCCTGCCCCGTTCCATATTCGAGAACGTCGCCTATGGGCCGAGGCTCAAAGGCACGAGTGACCGGACCACCCTGCACCACATCGTTGAGGACAGTCTCAAGAAGGCATTCCTCTGGGACGAGGTGAAGGACAGGCTCGGCACGTCGGCCCTCAAGCTCTCCGGGGGACAGCAGCAGCGCCTCTGTCTTGCGCGTACGCTCGCGCTCAAGCCGGAGATCATTCTCCTCGATGAGCCCTGCTCCGGCCTCGACCCCATTTCCACGGCAAAGATCGAGGACGCGCTGAGCGAGCTGAAGTCGGAGTACACCATCATACTCGTGTCCAACAACACGAAACAGATCGCCCGGATCAGCGACTTTTCGGCCTTCTTCTACCTCGGCGAGCTCATCGAGTACGACACGACGGAAAAGGTCTTCACCGCCCCCTCCGAGACCAAGACCGAAGACTACATACAGGGAAAGTTTGGATAATGGATAGATTCGCCCTGAAAACGAACAGGCTCAACCTCTACTACGGGGATTTCCACGCCCTCAAGAATGTCGATTTCCAGGTCCATTCCAATGCCATAACGGCCCTCATCGGCCCGTCAGGGTGCGGAAAGTCAACTCTCCTTCGCTGTTTCAACCGCATGAACGACCTCCTGGAGGAGGTCCGCATCGAGGGCGACATATACGTCCACGACGAGAGACTGGAAGACATCGACATCATCAACCTCAGGAAGAAGGTGGGCATGGTCTTTCAGCGCCCCAACCCCTTTCCCTTCACCGTCTACGAGAACATGGTCTATGGCCTCAAGGTCCATGGAATGGGACACAGGCGTGGGTGGAGAGAGATCGTCGACCGCTGCCTTCACTCCGTCGGTCTCCTCGACGAGCTCAAGGACAAGCTCCACACCCCCGCCCTCGAACTCTCGGAGGAGATAAAACAGCGGCTCTGCGTCGCCCGTCTCCTGACGGTCGAGCCGGAGATAATTCTCCTCGACGAGCCCTGCTCCGCCCTCGACCCTATCGCCACCATGAGGATAGAAGAGCTCATGATCGAGTTGAAGGAGCGCTACACCATCCTCATCGTCACCCACAACATGCAGCAGGCCGCCCGCGTCTCCGACTACACGGGCTTCATGCTCCTCGGCGACCTCGTCGAATTCGGCGAAACATCCCAGATCTTCACCTCCCCCCGGGACGAAAGGACTGAGGGCTACATCACGGGAAGATACGGGTAGAAGATAGGTGATGGGTGATAGGTGATGGGTGATTGGAAAGAATCTCTCCCATAACCTATGGCCTATGACCCATAACCTCTCTTCTCCGTGCTCTCCGTCATTGACTTCCGTCCTTTCTCATAGTAAGGTGTCGAAAAAAAAATACGCAGGGGGATGGCATGGGAAATTTTCTGGAAGTACTCGAATGGTTTGACGATACGGGCAAGGAGATAGCGCACAGATTACCCGAGGAGGGATCGGGCGACATCAAGTACGGCGCGCAGCTCACCGTGCGTGAGAGCCAGGCGGCGATATTCTTCTACCAGGGAAAGGCGTACGATGCCCTGGGGGCCGGTCGCTACACGCTTTCCACCCTCAACATACCGATCGTCACGAAGCTCCTGAGCCTTCCCTGGGGATTCACGAGCCCCTTAAGGGCGGAGGTCTATTTCGTCAATACGAAGGTCTTCACGAACCTTCCCTGGGGAACGCGGGACCCCGTCGCCTTCAAGGATTCAAAGCTGGGGCTTGTGCGGCTCCGCGCCTTCGGTATGTTCAATATCAGGGTCATCCAGCCGTCGCTCTTCATCAACACCCTCGTGGGAACGAAGGCGTCCTACACCGTCGCGGACATCGAGGACTACCTGGGCAAGGTCATACTCTCCCGTTTCAACGATTATCTCGGCGGCAACCTCGACACCCTTCTCGACCTGCCGGGGCAGTACGACGCAATGTCGGCGGGACTGACCCGGATGCTGGAGAAGGACTTTTCTCATTTCGGCATCCAGCTCTCCGGCCTCTACATCAATTCCATCACCCCTCCCCAGGAGGTCCAGAAGGCCATCGATGACAAGAGCAGGCTGGCCATGTTCGACGACCTCAACAAGCTTGTCAAGATGAAAGCCGCCATGGCAATGGAAAGCGCCGCACAGAATCCCGGCGAAGCGGGCGCGGGTATGGGCATGGGGCTCGGTTTCATGATGCCGGCCATGTACGCCGAGACCATCAAGGGAGCTCCGCAATCCGCCGGCACGATGAAATGCCCCGAGTGCCAGAACCCTGTCAACGAGGATGCCCGGTTCTGCCCATCCTGCGGCCACCACCTCCTCGTGATCTCCCAGTGCCCGAAGTGTCACAAGAACCTCCCCGCGCGGGCAAGGTTCTGTCCTTCCTGCGGCCAGACCGTCACCGCGAACGAGGGACCCGTGAAATGCCCTCACTGCGGGGCGGAAAACCTGAGGGGATCCGTTTACTGTAATTCCTGCGGCGAAAAGATCTGACGGTCATGCGCATAGAGCATCAATGTCCCCAGTGCGGCGCCCCGGTCGTTCTCGAAGAGACCGACAGGCTCCTCACCTGTGATTTCTGCAAGACAAAGCTCTGCATGCAGCCCCGGGATTATTTTCGGTACTGCTTTACCCCCTCGGACCCCTTCCTCGAAGAGGTCATCTACGTGCCCTACTGGCGCTTCAGGGGCGTGCATTACACGTGCAGGACAAGCGGGATAGCGAACGGGATCGTGGACAAGACCTTCCTTGCCGTCGAAAGTGAACACTTCACGCAAACACTGGGCCTCCGGCCGCAAACACTAAAGCTGCGCTTCGTACAGCCCGCGGACAATGCCAGATTCATCCCGCCGGGCATCCCTTTTGAAAAGTCCTTCGTGGAAGCCAAACGCGACGTGACCTACGAAACGGTTACGGTTCACGAGACCCGTTTCGTCCGCCGCGGCACGCAGGGGGATTACGCCGAGATCCCCATAACGAGAAAGGAGCTGAGAGAGGAAAGGATCTACCATGAAGCCTTCGTCGCCGACACAATGAGCCTCATCTACACCCCCATGTTCGTCCGCAACGGCCGTTTCCATGATGCCATACTCAACGAGGTGCTCTTCGACGGACCCCCCGTATACGAGTCATTTCCCTACGAGATCTTCTCCGGCGGCTGGGCGGTAAACTTTTTGCCGACGCTGTGTCCCGAGTGCGGCTGGAACACGCTGGCCGAAAGGGACAGCTGCGTCCTCTTATGCAACACGTGTAATTCCGCCTGGGAAACGGGCGGTCAAGGCCTCAAGCGCGTCGGCTTCAGGACGGCCCTGTCGACGAAGGCCGCCGAGGGGTCGGTGCGGCAATACCTGCCCTTCTGGCGACTGAAGGTTGAGGTCGAGGGTTTGAAACTCGACTGTTACGCGGACGTGGTCCGTCTCGGAAACCTTCCCAGGGTCATACAGCCGGGCTGGGAAGAACCTCCCCTCTTCTTCTGGACGCCCGCGTTCAGGATAACCCCGGCGGTCTATCGGCGGATGTCGAAACAGTTCACCATTGCCAACTTCTCCGGTGAATTCGACGACAGGTTGCCTTCCGCCCCCATTCAGTCCATCAACCTCACCGCTCAGGACGCGCTCGACAGCCTGACAACGATCATAGCCGACCTCGCCATCAACAAGAGGAAGGTCCTGCCTCTTCTTCCCGGCATCAAGATCGCTCTGCGCGAGGCGCTTCTCGTATTCTTCCCCGTCAGCGAAACCGACCACGAATACGTCCAGCCCGACATCAGATGCAGCTTCCTGAAGAATGCGCTGGAACAGGGGAAGAACATATAAAGACCGTCTCAGGTCTCAGGTTTCACGTAAAAAACCTTAGAGGCCGCTCCGGGTTTCAGGTTCCGGGTTAGGGACCAGCGGGATTCTCTGTGTGTTTTGGCCTTTAGCCTGAGACCTGAGACCTGAGACCTGAGACCTGAGACGGCTTCAACGTTTGACCCCCGGTCAAACGTTGAAGCGTATGTGGAGTATGTCGCCATCCTGCACGACGTAGTCGCGGCCTTCGAGGCTTAGGAGGCCCTTTTCGCGGGCTGCGTGTTCGCTGCCGCAGGTGATGAGATCGTCGATGTTTATGACCTCGGCCCGTATGAAGCCCTTCTCCATGTCCGTGTGGATCTTGCCCGCCGCCTTCGCGCACGTCGTTCCCCGGGGGATCGTCCAGGCGCGCATCTCCTTGCCCACAACGGTGTAGAAGGTGATGAGTCCGAGGATTCGGTAACCGACATGGATGATCTTGTCTATGGAGAACTCCTTCATGTCGTAAAGCTCCATGAAAGAGACCCGCTCATCCTCCGGCAGGGCGCTCAGGTCCTGCTCCAGCTTGCCGCAAATATAGACAACCTCCCGGCCTCTCTTCGCGGCGGCCTCCTCGATCGCGGGTTGCGGGGACACCGCCAACCCTTCTTCATCGACGTTGGCAATGTAAAAGAGAGGTTTCGTGGTGATGAGATCGAAGGAACGCAGGGCCTGCCTTTCGCTCTCGTCGAAATCGTCGGTGGTCACGAAGCGGCCCGCCTCAAGATAGCGCCTCACCCTGAGGAGCAGCTCCATCTCCGCCTCACCCTTGTCCTTCGAGATCTTCGCGAGCCGTTCTATCTTCCTTATCCGGTCTTCGACGATCTCGAGGTCGGAGATGATGATCTCCGTCTCCACGATATCCATGTCCCGGGCGGGATCGATATCGGCATAGACGTGAGGAACCTGTCCGGAGTTGAAGGCCCGGATAACGTGGGCGACGGCATCCACGTTCCTGATGTGGGAAAGGAACCTGTTCCCCAGGCCTTCCCCCTTGTGGGCGTCCTTGATGAGACCCGCGATATCGACGAACTCGATGGTTGTCTCCGTGACCTTTTCGGGCTTCAGGAGGTCGGCCAGCTTGAAAAGTCTCGCGTCGGGAACGGGGACAACACCCACGTTGGGATCGATGGTGCAGAAAGGATAGGGCTGACACGGCACTGCCAGCGCGGTAAGTGCGTTAAATATGGTCGATTTCCCTGAATTGGGAAGACCTATGAAACCGCACGAAAAGCTCATGTCCCTTTACTCACTCCGGTCCGCGCTTGTTGAAGAGGCTCATTGCCTTTGACCCGCCTTCAAAGACGAAGACCTTCAGGGCGTCGCAGGCAATGTCGATGATCTCCGCAAGCTCGCCGGCCTCATCCCCGTCGAACCGTGACAGCACGTATTCTTCGCCAGGCATGGAGGGGTTCCTCCCTATGCCTATCTTGAGGCGCCAGAACTCCCTGCCCCCCAGACTCTCTATCACAGACCGCACGCCCTTGTGGCCGCCGTCCCTGCCGCCGAGGCGAATCCGCATCCTGCCGAAAACCATGTCCATATCGTCGTGAATGACGATCATGCGGTCCGGCGGCACTTTCAGTTTTCCTGCCAGCCTGGCGATGGGGCCGCCGGAAAGATTCATGTAGGTGTCGGGCTTTGCCAGGACCAGGTCATCCTTCAACCCGACCCTGCAACCCGAATCTTTCTTTCTGACGGGTATCTTGAAACGTTCCGAAAAACGGTCGATGACAAGATACCCGACGTTATGCCGCGTGAAAGAGTACTCGGAGCCTTTGTTGCCAAGTCCGCACAATAAATGCAAGGACCCTTACTCCTCTTTCTCCTTTGTCTCGGGAACCTCAGCTGCCGCTTCCTCTGTCGCCACCTTCTTTTCTTCCACCGTTGGAGGCACGACGCTCAGGATCGCCACATCCCCATGCTCGATGAGCTTGACGCCGGGCAGGGAGATATCGCTCACGTGGACGGAATCCCCGATATCGAGCTCCGTCAAGTCTACGACGATCTCTTCCGGTATCTGGCCGGGGAGGCACTCCACCTTGATGGACCTCAGATGGATGTCGATGACACCGCCCAGGACCTCGCCCTTGGACTTGCCCGAAAGATGGATGGGGACTTCCACCTCGACCGTCTTCTCCATGGAGACCTGGAGAAAATCGATGTGCATGATCTCGGTACCCACACCGTTCCTCTGCACCTCTTTGACCATAACAGGCCTGTTCTCGACACTTGCGCCGCCATGGATCTCCATGTCGAGAATGACGTTCCTCTTCATGCGCCTCGTGATAGTGTCCCAGTCCTTCGATGAGATCGTTATTGAAACGGAATCAACACCGCCCCCGTAGAGCACCGCCGGAATCTTCCCCGCCGCCCTCGCCTTTCGCGCAACACCTTTTCCTGTTGCGCTCCTTCTGTCTGCCTTGATCAAAACCTGTTCCATGATGTTCCTCCCAACTATATGAACAACGAACTTACGGACGCGCCGCTGTGTATTCTCTTTATGGCTTCTCCGAGAATGGGCGATACGTCCAGCACTTTTATCTTCTTCGATTTCCTTCCGCTTTCGGAAAGCGGGATCGTATTCGTCGCTATCATTTCCTTGAGGGCCGAGTTGTTGATCTTCTGGATGGCCTCTCCCGAGAGCACCGCGTGCGTACAGCACGCGTACACGACCTTTGCCCCGTTGTCCACGAGGGCCTGGGCCGCCTGAACGATGGTCCCGCCCGTATCGATCATGTCATCGATGAGGATGGCCGTCCTGCCCTTCACGTCGCCGATGACATGCATCACTTTCGATTCGTTGGCCTTTTCCCTTCTCTTGTCGATGATGGCGATCGTGGCATTGATCCTCTTGCCCAGTTCCCGGGCACGCTCCACACCTCCGGCATCGGGGGAAACGACCACGATGTCCCCCTTTATCTTCTTTATATACTCGAACTGAACGGGAAGCGCGTAGAGATGGTCAACGGGGATGTCGAAAAATCCCTGAATCTGGCCCGCGTGAAGGTCCATGGCCAGTATCCTCGAAGCTCCGGCCACGGTTATGAGATTCGCCACGAGCCGTGCCGAGATCGATGTGCGGGGGAGGACCTTGCGGTCCTGCCTGGCGTATCCGTAGTAGGGTATCACCACGGTTATCCTGCCCGCGGACGCCCTCTTCAGCGCGTCCAGCATGACGAGAAGCTCCATCACGTTGTGGTTCACCGGCGGGCATGTGGACTGGACGACAAAGGTATCCATACCGCGCACGCTCTCGTCGATGGAAACCTGGACCTCTCCGTCGCTGAACTGGTTCACCCTGGCCTTCGCCAGCTTGACGCCTAGATACTTTCCGATCCTTTCTGCTAGTTCCGGGTTTGCGTTGCCTGTCAATATTCTGAGTTTATCCAATCAAAACCCTCCTGAGAGTTATATGCGTATACTGGGGCGGGAGGATTCGAACCTCCGAATGCAGGCTCCAAAGGCCTGTGTCTTACCGCTTGACGACACCCCAAATGATTGTCACAGTGCTTCTTGAGCCCTGTTCAACTCCAGTTCGTAGGCGCCGAGAACGCTCTCCTCGATCATCTGTCGGGTGGCGTTGTTCAGAGGATGCACCGTATCCCGAAATGAGCCGTCCTTCATCTTCTTGCTCGGCATGGCGACGAAGAACTTGCTGTCACCCTGGATCACCTTGAGATCGCGGACGATGAAGCAATCGTCAAAAACGATCGATGCGTAAGCCTTCACTCGCTTCTCGTCCACGGGGAATATCCTTACATCCGTAATCTCCATTAGTTTACCCCTCCCTGCACGCTGTGCGCAACAAAAACAGTACCCATCTTCCTTATTGCCGATACCAACGATGCCTGAGTCGCATCGTGTTCATTTTCGAAGACAGCGAACACCGATGAACCGCTTCCGCTCATCAGCGAACCGAGGGTCTTTGTCCCTTTCAATGCATCCTTTATTCCCTGGATCTGCGGACATAGCGTTAGGGCGACGTATTCCAGATCGTTTTCCAGAATGCCCGCAATTTGTCTTGGAGTACTAAAATTTTCCATCAATTTAATATCGTTTTGCTTCTTTGTCAACACGATTCTCAGGCCCTCGTACACGGCCTTCGTCGATACACTGACATTCGGGTAAACTATGACGTACCATACGCGGGGAAGACGGACCGGTGTGATCACGTCCCCTATCCCCTCCATGATGCAGGACCCTCCATGGAGAAAGAGGGGGACGTCCGCACCCACCCGGCTGCCGATACCGTTGAGATCTTCATTACTTAGCCCCGGTTCCCAGCGTGCGGAAAGCGCTTTCAGAACCGTCGCGGCATTGCTGCTCGGCCCGCCAAGGCCGCTGCCGATGGGTATCCGCTTCTCGATGAAAACGCGCACGCCCTTCCTCACACCCGCCGCCTCTCGCAGCATCCGAACGGCGCGGTAGACCGTGTTCTCCTCGCCCCGGGGAAGGATACCCCTGTCGTCGTCAATGACGATCTCGTCACCGGAGATGTCCTCGATGTGTATCGTATCGTACACGGAGACAAGGTCGACAAGGCTCTGAAGATCGTGATAGCCGTCCGGTCTTCGGGAAAGGACCTTGAGGTAGAGATTGACCTTGGCGGGAGAGAGAACTGTGGTCTTCACGGCTGCTACATTATCCCTTCTATCTGGAACTTGTCGATGGTGAACTCGGGATTGGCTATGAGGTTCACCTTTGTCCCGTAGGTGGTTTCCAGGTGTTCAAGAGAGGTCTTTTCCTCCTCGTACATCAGGTCGGCCACATCGGGGGAAAGATAGATGTTGAAGA
>JAAYAK010000042.1 GCA_012719415.1 Syntrophorhabdus sp. | reverse complement strand
TTGCAAGACCTCGCTGATTGTGGCAGAATTGGGTCAGTTATCGACAATTCAAGGAGCGCGCATGTCTTTTGCGGAGATCAATGGTCTCAAGGTGTATTACGAGGTTCACGGGGAGGGGGAGGAGACAGTTATGCTTCTCCATCACGGGTTCGGGTGTCTCAAGATCTGGCGGAATATCTTCGGGCGTTTTGTGGATGCCGGCTATCGCGTGGTCATGTATGACCGCCGGGGGTTCGGACGCTCTGAGGATGGGCCTGATTTTTTCGGGTTCTATGTTAGTGACGGGTACAGACCCGAGACCGTGGGCGAATTGCGCTCTGTGAAGGAGGCCCTTGGCATCGGGCCCTGCCATCTTGTGGGGCAGTGTGAGGGCGGCGTGCTGGCCGTGGATTATGCCGCGCGCTATCCCGAAGATGTGTGGACGCTGACGGCGGCGAGCACACAGTGCTACAGCGAGATGCCGATGACACAGCTGAACATCGAAAGACTCGTCATCCGCTTCAGAGACCTCGAGCCGCGGCTGCAGGCCAAGATAATTGACTGGCATGGCGAAATGGCTGAGACGAAATACGAGCAGTTCGCGAGGTGCGGCGGGGAATACGGTGTGGAGTATTTCGACCTGAGGCCCGCACTGGCGAAGGTTCAATGCCCCGCCCTTGTTCTCTATCCCGACCGCAGTTCCATATTCTACGTCGAACAGGCAACAGCCTTCTACAGGGCCCTGCCGAAGGGTGAGTTGGCCGTTTTCCCGAAATGCGGCCACAACACCTACGAGCAGCGCCCGGACGACTACGTCCGCACCATCCTCGACTTCCTGGAACGCACAAAACAGGGGGAAGGCGAGTCAACCCGCCCGTCGATGTCATGCCTGGCATAACAACGGTTGCAGGTTTCAGGTTCCAGGTTTCAGGTCAAAAACAAGGACGGAAAACGGTTGCAAAGGCCTCTGTTAGGGGTCGGATATTTCCCTGAAACCTGGAACCGTCTTCCCTGTGTCATGACGCTGTCACAGACCGCGGGGTATAATGGGGGAGTGGAGGTGATCGATGCGTGAGAGGAAAAATATGTCTTATCCCGTGGTTCCTTTTGACAGGTCTTACTGGGTGGTGCCGGGGAGGTTTCTGGCCGGATGTTACCCGGGAGACCTCGATGCGGACGTGGCGCGCGGCAAGGTGCAGGGGCTTCTCGACGCCGGTATACGGCACGTCGTGAACCTCATGGAAGAGACGGAAACGAATTGGGACGGAGAACCTTTCGCCGGGTATCGGGAGGAGCTCCTCCAACGGGCCGGCGAGATGAAGATCGACGTTAGCTGGGCGCAAAGGCCCATCAGGGACATGGCGGTGCCGTCCCGCGGAGAGATGACCGGCATTCTCAACGAGATCGACGGCGTCATCACAGCCGAGAGACCGGTGTATGTCCATTGCTGGGGAGGGAAGGGGCGGACCGGGACGGTTGTCGGCTGCTACCTTGCCCGCCATGCCTTCGCGAGCGGGGAGAGGGTGCTCGAGATGATACGGGAGCTCAGGGCCAGCGTGCCCGGCGGGGGTTATGATTCGCCTGAGACGGAACGACAGCGGGAGATGGTGCGCTCGTGGAGGATAGGTGAGTGAAGATGACGGATATTTCCAGGCGGGACAGGATGCTCGGCGGGCTCTGGGGGGCCGTGGTCGGAGACGCTCTTGGCGTCCCCGTGGAGTTCAAGGGAAGGGATGCCCGCAAGGGGGACCCCGTCACGGACATGAGGGGATACGGGACCTTCAGCTTGCCGCCGGGAAGCTGGTCGGACGACTCGTCCCTGATGCTCTGCACGGCGCAGGGTCTTCTTGACGGGTTCGATACGGAACGGATCGGAGACCTCTTCGTTAGCTGGTTCACCGCGGGTCTCTGGACCCCCCACGGACAGGCCTTCGACGTGGGGAGAGGGACGTGGCAGGCGATCAGCAGGATGCAGCTCGGCACGCCGGCCGCAACGGCGGGCGGACAGGAGGAAGAGAACAACGGCAACGGCTCGCTGATGCGCATCCTTCCCGTGGCCTTTTACTCTGCGACGATGGGAGATGAAGAAGCGCTTCGTCTCGCCAACCGCGCCTCGGCCATAACCCACGGGCATCCCAGGTCAATGATGGCATGCGGAGCGTATTGCCTCATCGTCGCGGCCCTCCTTGACGGGATGACGCCGCGCGAGGCATATCTGCTGACCATGGAAAAAACGGGAAGGTTTTACAGCGGGCCTTCTTTCTCGGAAGAGCTGGTACATTTCTCCCGTCTTCTTTCGGGTGACATCGATGCTCTTTCCGAAGCCGCCATCGAGTCCGACGGCTATGTGGTCCACACGCTGGAGGCATCCCTGTGGTGCCTGCTAACGACAGACTCTTACGGCTCGGCAGTGCTCAAAGCGGTGAATCTCGGCTGGGACACAGACACGACAGCCATCGTAACGGGCGGCCTCGCCGGCACCCATTATGGCCTTGAAGCGGTACCGCGGCAGTGGAGAGACGCATTAGCGAGAAAACAGGAAATAGAAGCCTTGTTCGAACGGTTTGTGGACGAAACGATGAGCGGTTGAGAGGTGATTCCCTGCGGCCTGACGTCAAAGTGCTTTACAGCGATCGGGACTGTACTGTAAAATCCATAGTGGCGGGGAGCAATGAATGGAATGACCAAACAAGACATTTTCCGCATTCTTCGGCAGAACAGGGCCAGGTTACGGGCTTTTGGCGTCAAGAGAATCGGCCTTTTTGGCTCCTTTGTTCGTGGACAGCAACGCCAGGACAGTGATGTCGATCTCCTGGTCGAATTCGAACCAGGACAGAAGACATTTGATCACTTCATGCAATTGTCTTTTTACCTCGACGACGTGCTGGGGCGCCGGGTGGAGGTTGTCACCGTTGAATCGCTCAGCCCTTATATGGCTGATCACATACTGAACGAGGTCGAGGATGCCGCCCTCGTCGCTTGAGTACTTGCGCCATATTCTCGATGAAGCCCAATATCTCATCAGTACCAGCAAGGGATTGAACAGGGATGATTTCCTGATGGACGAAACCCTCAAGCGTGCTTTTGTCAGGAGCATAGAGATCATTGGGGAGGCGTCGAAGAAAGTGTCCCCTCAGTTGAAGGAAAGACACAATGAATTGGAGTGGAGAGCGATTGCGGGCATGCGCGATCGGCTGGTTCACGACTATCTCGGTGTGGACTATGACATTGTGTGGGATGTGGTGTTGAACAAAGTCCCTTTCCTCTGCAAGAAGGTCGAGAGCATCATTCAAGAGGAAAGACTTTCCGGCGATGGCTGACCTTATCGGTTACATAGCCGCCTGTTTCACGACCTTTTCACTTCTGCCGCAGATATTGCGCATCTGGAGGTTGAAAGAGGCGAGGGATGTCTCGCTTTTTCTACCCCTGATGATCGTCATCGGTTCCGTGCTGTGGTCCGTCTACGGTGTCCTCATCAAATCGGTTCCCGTCATTGCGGCGAACGGTGTTGCCCTGATCATAGCGCTCATCACCGTTTTCTTCACGATTCGATATAGATAAGGAGGTTCCCGATGGACCTGAATGTTTTGGAGAGGATACGCGGTGAACTCAGGGAGAACGCGGATGAAGCGATACGGGAGAGCGGACTGAGGTTCTTCAGGGAGGAAGTGAGGCTTTACGGGTTGAAGACCGCGGCTGTGAGGAGCATGGCAAGGAAATACTACAAAGACATCAAAGGGGCGGGGAAAGCCGCAACCTTTCGTCTTTGCGAGGGGCTGTGGGAGTCCGGGTATATGGAGGAGTCTTTCATCGCCTGTGACTGGTCCTACCGCGTCCGCAAGGAGTACGAACCCGGTGATTTCGAGGTTTTCGAGAAATGGGTGAACAGATATGTTACTAACTGGGCATCCTGCGATACCCTGTGCAATCATTCGGTGGGAGCCTTTATCGAGATGTACCCCGAATATCTGGACGACCTGAAAAGATGGGCCCTGTCCGGAAACCGCTGGGTCCGCCGCGCGGCAGCGGTTTCTCTCATTGTTCCCGCGAGAGAAGGCAGGTTTCTCGCCAACGTCCTCGATATCGCAGGCATTCTCCTGACCGACGATGACGACATGGTGCAGAAAGGCTACGGTTGGATGCTCAAAGTTGCCAGCCAGGCGCACCGGCAAGCCGTCTTTGACTGGGTTATGATGAACAGGGCGAAAATGCCACGCACCGCCCTGCGCTACGCCATAGAGAAAATGCCGGGAGATCTCAGGGCCGCCGCAATGGCAAAGGTCGTCACAGGCAATTGAACGGCCTTATTTTCCCCCGGATACCGTGAGGTTCTTTATGCCGTTCTTCGCGAACTCTTTCCGGTACTTTTCGGCGAAGGCCTCTTCCTCCTTGAAGAACTCGTCGTCGGACATCTTTTCCAGCGCCTTGGGACCGTGCTTGTCGAGCATGTCCCGCCCCGCCAGGTTGTAGATGAGTTTGTCGAGGAAGGTGAAGTCGTCGTAGCGGTCGATGAGCTCATTCAAGGTTTCGTCTTCTTCGAGAGTGGCCGAAGGCCAGGCCACCTTCTGTTTTTCGTCATAATCGGCGTATTCTTCAAGCCCGAAGTCTCTGGCGAACCCGAAGATGTATTTCTGGAGTTCAGCATACTCATTGTCTTCGAGGTCATCTTCGTAGGTGTTGACCGTTCTCGTGCCCATGTATACGGCCTTCAGCAGCGTTTCAAACTGTTTCTTCGTAAACTGGATCTTCATATGCTCCCCTTTGTCCGGTTGTGGTTTTCATTACCCGTCACTTTTCGCTCTCACATATCCTTTTGCAGGCATCCTGCGTCTCGAAGGGCACCGTTCCGCCGCATCCTCCGTAGGTGAAGGATCTGCATGCCCCTGCTATCTCGTCATAGTACCCCGCGTGGAAAAGGGCCATGCACGGTCCGGGGTCCGGTTTCATCCGGCATCGTGCCGTGATGTCGACCCCCTGATCTCCCGATCCTTTCAGCACGTCGTTGAGAAGGACGGCGGCATCCCGCCTTCCCTTGTAGAGCGCGAGGTCAACATCCTCCGCGGTTGGTCTCCGGCCTTTTTCCAGCAAGGTTTTCAGGATGCCGACGTTCCCGGAGGCAGCGGCGGCGCGAAGGATATCCTTGCCCCCGGGGTCCGCCCCACGGGAGAGAAGGACGGCAAAGATGTCCTCATATCCCATCGACGCCGCGTCAGGAAGTGACGACTCATTGTAGACGACGCCCTTTTCCAAAAGGACGGCGGCGACGTCATGGTGGCCTCTTCGGATGGATTCGTTGAGAAGCCTCGCGTCCGCGGAGCGGCTGACGTCGAAGCCTTTCACTATGAAGAAATTGACGAGGTCGACGGCGCGTTTTTTGTCATCCATGAATACCACACTGATGAGCGGGGTGTCACCGTCTTTGTTCCTGAGGCTCATATCGGCGCCATTCTCAATAAGGAACCGGGCGACGTCGTACCGGCGATAGGCCATCGCTTCATGCAGGGGCGTCCGTCCGTCCTTGTCGCGCGCGTTGATGTCCGCCCCTTTCTTCAGAAGCAGGGCAGCCACATCCAGGTATCCCCTGTTGGCAGCGTAATGGAGCAGGGTGTTTCCATTCTTGTAGCGGACATTGACATCCTTGAGGGAAGAGACGTGGTCCTTCATCGCCGCTGAACGGTCGGCGATCGTTTCCATCCCTGCCTTTTGATCATCGAAGAACTGCTTCAAGGTATCTTCCGGGGATCCCTTTTCCCCTGCTATCACAGTCGAGGCAAAAAGGACGATGACGATGATGACCCGGCAGATGAGGGAATTGGTTGTATTCTTCATTCCTTGTTTCACTCCCATGGTGACGCGGCTCGGCCACGTTTTTTGGGACCGTCCCGCCTGTTGTGATCTCAGATTGTAATATCACTTGAAGGAAATGGCAAGCGGATCGATGGCTCGATGTCGGCTGGAAGGAGAAATGCCGGGTGGCAATGGGGCCGGTAATATGGTACAAGTTCTTATGACAGGGCAGGTCCTGCGCATATCCGCGGTCTTTTTCCTGGTGTTTGCGTTCAGCAACGCGGTCCTGGCCGGGGACAGCCATCCTGAAAAACTGACCGTCGTCTACACGGAATGGTACCCGTACACGTACAAGCAGGATAACGGCGCCGGAGGATTTGAGATAGACATCTTCAGGGCGGTGATGAAGAGGATGGGTATCGAGGCCGTGTTTGCGCAGTTTCCCTTTAAGCGGTGCCTCAAGATGCTCGAGGAGGGTCATGCCCATGTGCTCATATCGGTCCTCAAGACCCCGGAACGCGGGCGATACACGGTATTCCCCGGTGAGCACCTCAGTATCTCCCGGACCTCCCTCTTCACCAGGGCGGGCACTCAGGTCCGGTACGGGGGCTCCTTGAAAGACCTGAGGGGATACACCATCGGTGTCATCCCTGGCTTCAGCTACGGGGCGGCCTTCGACAATGCGGATTACCTGAAGAAGGAAGAAGTGCTGAACACCAGGCGGCTTGTCAACATGGTCGTCAGTGGCAGATTGCATCTCGGCATCGAGAACGAGGCGGTCATCAGGAGTGTCGCCGGCAGCCTTGGCGTTGCGGGATCGATCCGTTTTCTCAATCCCCCCATCCATAGCCGGAAGCTCTATGCGGGCTTCTCCAGGAGACTCGGGCTCCAGCAGCTGGCTGCGGAGTTTTCCAGAAACCTCAAAGACTTCAAAGACACCGGTGAGTACAGAGACATACTGCGAAAATACGGGGTTTCCCGTTCCGAATCGACCCACCAGAAGGAGAAGGCCTCCGGCAGTTGATTTTTCTTGCGATTCGCCGAGAATGATAGAAAAGGGCCAGCTTGACCGACTTCCATGCAAGGGCCCTTGAGGTAAAGGAAACATCTGTGGACATATTCAGGAGAAGGATCCTCGCCAAGCTCATAATCATACTGATCGTTGCCGTGTCTGCGATCAGCATCCTGTCCATCCTCTATTTCGACAGGAGAAACAAACAGGCGCTGAAGAAAGAGCTGCAGGATACGGTGTCGAACCTGGGTGAGATGGGCCGGCTTGCCTACGCAAATCCCATGTGGCAGATGGCGAGAACGGAGATCGCCTATATCAACCGGGCACTACTGACGAACAGGGACATCGTTGCCGTCAACATCTACGATGAATCCGGGAGATTCGTGGACAGCCTGGGGAAGAACCCCGATACCATGGAGATCGGCGACGACGTTACCCTCCCGGCCATATTCATCATACCCAAAGGCGCAGAAGACATCCGGAAGGTCTACTATGCCGTCTTTCACCGTGAGTCCATCGTTGGTTTTTTTGAGATCTTTTACACCGAGCGCTTCGTGAACGCCGAGATCCTTCTCAGGCGATTCAACCTGACCGTGGCCTTCACGCTCATCGGCCTTTCCATGATCGTGGTCATATTCGTGGTCGTGAAAAAAATGCTTATAGCCCCTATCCTGACCCTCGCGGACGTGTCGCGGCACATCACGAAGGACAGGGACTACTCGGCCAAACTGAAGAAGAGGTCGAACGACGAGATTGGCATACTCTATGAGAGCATAGCCGACATGCTCCGCGAGATAGAACGGAACGAGGAGGAATTGCGCAGAACACGGGGCTACCTGGGCAACATTATCGAATCCATGCCATCCATGCTCGTTTCCATCGACCGTGAAGGCACCGTCACGCAATGGAATCACGCGACGGAGACAGCGACGGGCATCCCGTCCGGAGACGTGCTGGGAAAGAACCTGTGGCGGGCAACGGACTTTTTCGACAGCTTCAAGGAGGCTATCGAGGGGATCATGGAGACCAACGAGGCCGTGCATCTCTACAGTCACCGGTTCGACCGCGAAGAAACGACCTACAAGGATGTGTCCATCTATCCCCTCGTGGCGGACGGTATCAGTGGTGTGGTCATCAGGATGGATGACGTGACGGAGCTTGAGAAGAAGGAGAGCCTCCTGCAGCAGGCGCAGAAGATGGAGACCATCGGCACGCTTGCGAGCGGAATAGCCCATGATTTCAACAACATTTTGGGGAGCATCATCGGGAACGTCTCCCTTCTCCAGTACAAGCTGAAGTCAGGCGCTGCCATCCCCGCCGAAGAGCTGTCGGAAATGCTGGTAACCATAGACAGGGCGAGCAGCCGTGCCGCGGATGTGGTCAAACAGCTCCTGACCCTCTCGAGCAGGAAGGAAGCCTCGTTCTCGCCCGTCGACCTCAATGTCGTCGTGAAGAACGTGCTTCACATATGCGAGAACACCTTTGACAAGGTAGTGGCTCTTGAAGCCGGATACGCCGACACAAGGGCAATGATACGGGGAGACCAGGTGCAGATAGAGCAGATCCTGCTCAATCTCTGCATCAACGCTTCCCACGCCCTCACGATAATGAGAGGGGAAGGCGGAAAGGAGGGCGGCAGGATCACGATATCAGTGAACCGGATCAACCCCGACAGGCCATTCCTGTCGCGGCACCCGGGCGCCGTTCCTGAGCCATACTGGCTCCTTTCCGTCGAGGATAACGGCGTGGGAATACCGGAGGACATGCTGCCCAAGATATTCGACCCTTTCTTCACGACGAAAGGGGCGGGAAGGGGAACGGGACTCGGTCTCGCCGTTGTCTACAACATCATACGCCAGCATTCGGGTTTCATAGACGTCATCTCTTCCCCCGGCGTCGGCACGATCTTCAATTGTTTCCTTCCCTGTCTTGAAGGCGTCGGTCTTGAGGCAGGATCGGGCAGAGAGCAGGGCCCTCCGCGCGGAGAAGGGGTTGTTCTCATTGTGGATGACGAGGCCTCCATGCGGGAGGTTGCGGGCAGCATCCTACAGGAACTGGGCTACAAGGTCCTCCTCGCGCAGGACGGCGACGAGGCGATAGAGATCTTCCGGGAGGGAAAGGACGAGATAGACATGGTGCTCCTCGATGTCATCATGCCGAAAAGATCGGGCCGCCAGGTCTACGTTGAGATGAAGAGGATCGATCCCGGCGTGAAAGTGCTCTTTGCGTCGGGCTACTGGCAGGACGACGGGGACGAGGACCTCACCTCCCTCGACGACGCGCATTTCATACAAAAACCGTACACCCTCCAGGCCATCGCCGAAGCGGTAAGGAAACGGATGACATAAAGACCGGCTTGAACCGCTTGAATAGCTTGAACCGCTTGACAGCCTGTTGACAAACTCCTTTTCTCCGTCATCCCGGCGAAGGCCGGGATCCAGGAAGGACGGGCAGTGAATGACCACTGAACAGTGAAAGATCCGACACGCCTCTCCCATTCCACTGTTCCGGCGTTATCCTTTGTTTGTTTTCTGTTGCAGCGGGACTTTTCCTAGATATAATGGCTGACAACCGAACAAGAAAAGGCCTGCTCCTTGGTTGTCGTGGGTTATACTTGGTGAGTCACCAAAAACACAAAGTACAGAGCCAGAATAAGGAGGCAGGCCAATGAGA
>JAAYAK010000041.1 GCA_012719415.1 Syntrophorhabdus sp. | reverse complement strand
CCCGGTCCGATAAAGTAACAGGGAGAAGTAGAATGACCATCTCGGATTACCAGATAAGCAGTGTCATAAGGACCTACATGAAGAACATGAAGGTCCGCATGAACCGGGCTGGTGGCGAACGTGAAATGGACAGCCGCGAGGATGAGGTGAACATTTCCCGGGAAGGGATGAAGAAGATGCTGTATGATCGCATCGGTGAGCACGTGACCGAGAAACTAAAGAGACATGATGAAAAATGATGATTCCTTCCGCATTCTCATCGTCGACGACAACAAGGAGCTCAGGGAGATCCTTGAGGAGTACCTGAAAGGGGAGGGCCATGACGCCGAAGGGGCGGCCAACGGCAGGGAAGCCCTGGAAAGACACCATAAGGAACCCTTCGACCTCATAATCACGGACCTCAACATGCCGGAAGTACCGGGCATGGAACTGATAAAGACGATCAAGAAAGAGAATCAGGACACGGAGTTCGTCATCATCACGGGCTATGCCTCGATGGACAGCGCCGTCGAGGCGGTGAGGATCGGCGCCTTCGATTACATCGTCAAGCCCTTCAGGATGGAAGAGCTCCAGGTGGTCGTCAAGAACGCCCGGGACAAGATCAGTCTGAAGAAGCTCAACGCGAAGCTCGTCCAGACCCTCCAGAGCTTCTACGACGAGATGGAACGGTATCGCGGGAAGAAGCCCGAGGAACGGGAAGAAAGGGATGAACCCGCAAACGGCAGGAGGGCAAGCGATACGGAACAGATCGTTGCCGAGATAAGGAACCTGGAAAAACTGAGAAAGGGGAGACTGCTCATTGAGTGACAGAATGTCTTATCCTGCCAGAAGGCGTGAGGGATGAGCGATGATAGAGGGAACGAAGATACTCGTTGTCGATGACAACCCTGAGGTCATCAATATCCTGGGAGATTTTCTCGGCCTTAACGGCTGCGAGATATACAAGGCGACCTGCGGCAGGGAAGCCCTGGAGATGCTGGAGAAGAAGGACCCGGAGATAGTCATACTCGACGTCCAGCTTCCCGACCTCAACGGCATAACACTCATCGACACCATAAAGGTCTCGAAGCCCACCACCGCCGTTATCATGGCGACGGGCTACTACGACCCGAACTTCGTCATAGACGCCATGAAAAAGGGTGCCTCCGACTTTCTTCTCAAGCCTTTCGAGCTCGACAAGCTCATGCTTGTCATGATGCGGGTCCTCAGGGAGAGGAAACTCCTCATCGAGAACGAAAGCATGATGCAGAATCTGAGCGACAAGAAGAAGATCGAGCATCTCAACAGGGAACTGCAGAAAAAGATAAAAGAACTGACCACGATGTACCACATCTCGAACAGGTTCAATTCCATCAACATATTCGAGGACGTCTACGAGAAGATGGTCCAGATCGTGGGCGAGACGCTCGATATCCGCTCCTGCGGGTACTATGTCCCCGATGGCGATACGAATGACCTGATACTCTACGCGGGGCACACGAAGAACGGCGAGCCGCCGGGATGGGATTGGCAGCGCATCAGCCTCCCCGAGGACTTAAGCGGTCCTGCCCGGCGAAGGCGAAAGCATGTCGTGAAGGACAACAGGATATACTTTCCCCTTGTCATCCAGGGGGAGCCCATAGGCTTCATCATGACAGAGGCGAAGATGAACGGCAGGGGACCAAAATCCCTCGAGAACGACGCGATCTTCCTTCGTCTCATCGCCGAGAAGGCGTCGACACAGATAGAGAACAGGATGCTCTACGAGAGCCTCTTCGAGAACATCCTCCATACCCTGAAGTCGCTCATCATCGCCATAACGAAGCGCGACCTTTACACGGAAGGGCATTGCAAGAGGGTCACGGGCATGAGCCTCGCGCTCGGCGAGCGCCTCGGGGTCAGCGATTACGAGAAGGACGTCATAAAGGTCGTCTGCCCTGTCCACGACCTTGGGAAGATAGGGATCCCCGACCGCATTCTGCTCAAGCCGGAGAGGCTCTCCGACGAGGAATATGCCGTCATGCAGAGCCATTCCGTGTACGGGGAAGAGATCATGAGCCGTTTCGAGATCCTGGCGAAGGAGGCGAGGATCATCAGGCATCATCATGAGCGTTATGACGGCAAGGGGTACCCCGATCGCCTCGCGGGCGCGGATATCCCCATGTGTTCACGCATAATAGCCGTGTGCGACGCTTACGATGCCATGGTCACCGACCGTCCGTACCGCAAGGCGATGGGGGCGGACGAGATCGTGGCGGAGATCGCGCGGTGCGGCGGCAGCCAGTTCGATCCCGAGATAGTGAAGGCCTTCGTTGATCTGGTCCGGGATGGCTATGAGTGGTGAGCCCGAAAGAAGGGAGTTCTTCAGGGTCACCGACAGGATTCCCCTCGAATTCCGTCCCATCAGCCGCGATGAGTTCGGAAGGCTCGAGGACGTCATCCGCTACAACTCCACTCAGGTCGTCGACAGGCTGCATGAGATATACTTTCTGGAAGGCCAAGGAGAGCTGAAGGAGCCGACCGATCAGATACACGAGTACATGCGGATGGTCAACAGGAAGCTCGACCTGATCCTGGAGATCCTGGGCAGGTCTTCCATCGATGACAGTTACATTGTCGTGAAGACCGATGTGAATATAAGCGGCGCCGGAGTCCAGTTCGCGTGCGAGACTCCCCTGAAAGAGGGTGATCTCGTGGAGCTCAGGATCATCATTCCCGTGTTTCCCTACCCCAGGCTCACCTGCCTGTGTGAGGTGGTCAGGGCCGACGAGGGCGATGACGCCGCCCCCCGCAGATGCGCGCTGCGATTCATGGTCATAAACGAGAAGGACCGGGATGTGCTGGTGAATTACGTCTTCCTGAAGGAACGCCAGTATCTGCGTCAAAAAAAAGAGACGACGAGTTGATGAGCTATGGATATTGCAACCCTCCTGGGACTCATAGTCGGAATCGGTTCAGTTCTTGCCGCCTTCCTCATGGAAGGAGGACACATCTCCGCGCTGATACAGGTACCGGCCATGATACTCGTCGTGTTCGGCACCTTCGGAGCGGCAACGGTGACCACCTCTGTCAAGCAACTCATCAATCTCCCCAACCTCATGAAGGTGGCCTTCTCCGAGAAGAAGATGGACTCCCGGCAACTCATCAACCTCCTCTTCGACCTGTCCCAAAAGGCCAGGAAGAACGGGCTCCTGAGCCTCGAGAAGGATATCGACACCATAAAGGAACCCTTTCTGCGAAAGGCCATACAGCTTGCCATTGACGGTTTCGAAACGAACAAGATACGGGAGATCCTCGAGATAGAGATGGCGTACATAGAGGAGCGCCACAAGGCCGGGGCCGCCTTTTTCCAGAAGCTCGGCGGTTTCTCCCCGACGCTGGGCATCATAGGGACGGTCCTCGGGCTCATCCACGCGCTGGGGAGCATGGAGAGCAGCTCCAACATGGCCTCCGCCATTGCAAGCGCCTTTATCGCCACCCTGTGGGGCGTGGCCCTCGCAAACCTCGTCTATCTGCCCCTGTCGGACAAGCTCAAGCACAAGCACCAGGACGAGGCTCTCTATCTCGAGATCATAACCGAGGGCGCCATATCGCTCGCCATGGGCGACAACCCCCGGGTCATCAGGATGAAACTGGTCTCGTTCCTGCTTCCCGATAAGCGGATGGAGGACAAACGGTGAGGCGGAAGAGAAAGCCCGAAGAGCATGAGAACCTCGAACGCTGGCTCATCACGTATTCGGACCTCATCACGCTGCTCCTCGCCTTTTTCATCATGATGTACACCTTTTCCAAGCATGACTCGGAGAAGTACAGGGAACTGACAGGCCATCTGAAGTCGATATTCACCGGGGGATCGAGTGTCGCGTCCGCCGGCGCGGGGACCGGGAATGTCCCCTTCGACGTGTCCCTCAAAACCCCGGGGGCAGCAGACGATGTGAAGCAAAAGCTCGAGGAGGAGATACGGAAGCTCGAGGGCACCGATAGCCTTGACAAGAAGATCTCCGTCATCACCGACGAGCGGGGCATCGTGATCAGGGTCCTCGATGAGGCCTTCTTCGATCTTGGCAAGGCTGACCTCAAAGCGGGGGCGAAACGGACGCTCGACACCATAGCACCCGTCATCAGCGCGGTGAGCAATCCCCTGCGGGTCGAAGGTCACACGGACGATATGCCCATCTCGACCACCGAATTCAGGTCCAACTGGGAGCTTTCGGTGAGGCGTGCCACGGAGGTCGTACGATACCTTATCGAGAAGCATGACCTTTCTCCCCGGAGGGTATCCGCCGTGGGCTATGCCGAGTACCACCCGGTGGCCCCCAACGACACCGCCGAGAACCGCTCACGCAACCGCAGGATAGAGATCATCGTCTCCAAATCCGTGACGGACGACCCAAAAAAATAGCCCTCCCCGTTG